>CALJIY010000182.1 GCA_937973945.1 uncultured Saprospiraceae bacterium
ACACAAAGATAATAGGGAAAGTAGGAATAGGTAAGAGTAGAGGAAGATTATGATAAAGGAATGACGTTTGAGGGAGGATTTTTGTGGTGTTGATGGTTCGGGTTTCTTCAAAATCAGAAATCATACTTCATACTTCATACATCAGAAATCATATATCCATAACGTTTTGAACTAGATGGATATATGATGTATGATCTATGACCTGCCTGCCTTGGCAAGCAGGTTTAAAATCTATGATTTATTACCGCCCTGCTCAACTACTCCGACAACAAGACATCGCCACTATACTGCTCCTCTACACCATCAATAAACGTCAGTTGAGCTAAGTAGATATAAACCCCTGGATTCATTTTTTTGCCATTGAAAAAACCATCCCAGCCTTTTTGGGAATCATTTATCTGAAAATCATTGGATTCATATAAGAGTTCGCCCCAGCGAGAGTAGATACTAAAATGATCTACGGAGGCTACTTCTGGGCCCCCAAATATGGAGAAATAATCATTGATGCCATCTGCATTGGGACTAAATACATTCGGAATAAATACATCTCTTTCCTTTGCTACTTTGACCGCCAGATTAATAGTGGTTGCACAATCATCTTTAGAGGTAACCGTTAAGGTATATTCTGTTGATTCGATTGGATTGGCTATTGCATCTAGACAATCCGTGCAAGAAAGGCTTTCTGTATTTGTCCAGGTAATTGTTTGAGGCGTGCCAGAGCTTATTACGTCTAAGTCATACATATCCCCTAGTTCCAATAGAATGAGCGGATCATAGACCAACTCTAAAATTTCTGGTTCTATAATGCTAAGCGTGGTATCCATTGGACATTCATTGGCATCTTTTGCATTCAGCAAATAATCCCCTGCTGTTAGATTAGGAAATCTCATTTCTTGAGAAAAAGCGGTTTTTCCTTTCAGTCGATATTGATAGGGGGCCGTGCCACCATTCATGGACATGATTTCTATTTCTCCAGACTCCAAGTTTTCACATTCAGGATCTTCGCTTGCCGCTTTTAAAGCTAACTTAGGTGGCTCTGTAAGGGCTACGGTAGCTGCGTGAGGGCAATTATAATCATCTGTTATGGTTACGGAATAGGTTCCTTCTGGTAAATTATTAATACGACTTGTATTGGTCTGCCCAGTACTCCATTCATAGCGATAAGGCGGTAGCCCACCACTAGGCAAAATTTGTAAAAAAGCATCCGCATCACCCGGACAAGCCAAGTAGGTATTGCCTTTTAATTCTGGCATTTTCCATTCAGAAGTAATTTCTTCTGGTAATAAAATTTCTATTTCCAAGATGGCTTCAATTCCATTTTTATCCGTTACCGTTACGGAATATAATCCCGCAGGCAAGCCCTCTTCTACAATAGGTGTATTCAAGCCTAAATCCGTATCTTGTCCAAAATAACGGTCATCTTCTCCTTCCCATTTATAAGTAAATGGCTCTTGCCCTTTTATTAACATAAAAGAAAATTCTCCTGAATTACCTCCACAAATAATCGTATCTGCATCTTGTACAGAACTAATTTCACAATCTAATACCTCTAAATTATATTGTACTAAACTATCACAACCCGCACTACTCATAAATCGTTCTCGATAAGTACCTGCTCTGGTCACGGAAAAGTATTCTAATGGAAAACTTTCTCCTTCGCAAAAGAAGGTATCTACTTCAGAGCGTATGGTATCGGGAATAAATAAATCGAGGGTGACCGTACTATCACAACCCTCAACAGATAGGAATCTAAAGGTATATCGACCGCCTACAAATACTTTATTCCCAATATCATCGGCATAATGATCGCCCGCACAAAGCGTGGAGTCTCTTATATCAGAATTAGGTCCACCTTCTATTGTTAGCATAGTCGATACTAAGCTATCACAGCCATAGCTTGTTTGGTAGGTTTCTGTATAAACACCTGACTCTGTGATGTAAATGCCACTACTTATAAAAGGTTCTCCCCAACAGATCGTTTTCTCTAGCGTGGTATCTTTTGGTGTAGCAAGGGTCAGGTCTAGAATAAGAATGCTATCACAATCATTAACAGAGGTAATCGTATCTCTATAAATACCTGTTGTAGCATATTCTTTGTTGTTGAGGGTATAAGTTCCTCCACAAATAATCTCTTTATAATTCGTGATATTTCGCTCTACGATTAATTCTAATTGGATATTATCCGAACATCCATCTGGTGCATCATAGGTCAAATTAAATGTACCGCCTTCCCAGATGGTATTGTTTCCTAGCTTATACGGTAAGTCTTTAAAACAAAGACTGTGTGTAATAAAGCCATCACATATTTCTTGTTGACTGGAGGTATTATCAGCTGTAAATATGCCTCCTCCCGATATAGAATCCGTAGGGACTACAGGAACGTCCATTGAATCCATAGGATTTATTGGATCGATAGGGTCAATAGGATCCGTGGGGTCCACACTTCCATCTATAGATAAATCTACGGTGATAATACTATCGCAACCTTCAACGGATTCAAAAACAAATTCATATAATCCTTCAAAGGAAATATTGTTTTTCCCCACTACATAAGATTGTCCAGCAAGTATAGTTCTAGTTATTGTTTCTGTTGTTACTATTCCTACTGATAAATTTAAAACCACGGTACTATCACAGCCATTGGCCGCTACCGTCGTATAGGAATACGATCCTGTTTGATCTAAGACTTGTCCATTAAAGTTATAAGGCGTTCCTGAACAACTATTATCTTCTAAAGTGGTGATAATCTCGCTACCAATTCTAAGATCTAATATTCGTAAGATGGCTTTACCCGCATTGTTTGTTCCGTAAAACTGATACAGGCCACTTTGTGTTAGCAAGGTATCTACCTCTGGAACATAATGGGTCTCCCCAAAACATTTTTGAACAGGGGCTAAGGTATCTACAATTAAATCTTCTACCGTTAAATTAATATAAACCGTACTATCGCATCCTTCCGAAGTGGCATATCTCAATTCATATTCTCCTGATTGACAAAGGGTATTAGGACCAAAATCATAGCATTGTCCATATTCAATCACCTCATTGATCCGCCTTTCTTTATTAGGCATAACTTCTAAATCCACATATACCGTTATAGGGCAGGCGCCTACAGCAGTTTGATAATTATATCGTCCGTTCCTCGTCCAATCCTCTTGATTGGGATAAGATTCTCCTTCGCAAATCGTATAAGAAATGGTTTGACTTCTTTGGGTATAATTTAATTTTAAGACTCGAGTATCCCCTAATGGATAAGTGCCTTCTGCACAATAGGTTTTGTTTTCAAAAACCAAACAATCGCCATCACAGATAGTCGTATCTATAATTTCACTTTCGTATAAAAATGGAAAAGAAGCGGTGGGACGAGACAGATCATTCGCAGAAACCCATGAGCTGAGTAAGCAACATAACAGGAAAAGGTAATACTTAAAATTAGGTGTTCGGTTCATAATGTACAGCTACGTACGGAATTATACCTTCAAAACAATCGGTCTAACTACAGCAAGGGATTTTCAGCTTATTCTATAGAATATTTTGATTTTCAAACAGCCTCAAACTTTGTAAGCCAATTTACAAAAAAGCAAAATGTCTAGCAATAAATATTTCAATCTAAACAGGAGTTAAACAACCGTTTTTTCAATATATCCGTCATTATACGGGTATAACATTTGTTAGTTGTTCTTTGTAAAGAAGTCTTTGAAGTAATGGAATAATTTAACTAGACTGGGCTAATTATTAAGGTAAGGAGGAAACAATAAAGATTGGCCTACTCCATTAATAAGATGTGCTGCATGATGAAATGACAATTTATGTCTTTTTATAATAAAAGGCAATTATGATGCCTAATTAAAATTTTACATATGTTTTTATTATAAATAGTTATTTTCCTTTAATACGCTCTATCAATTCTGAGAAGACGTCGCCCATATTTTCTCTTGCTCTGACTTCTTTTATATTTAAATCTTTAGCCCTTGGATCGATAATGAACCGAAAGATAAAATCTTCTGCTTTAATGTTTTCTTCTTTAGTTGCTCCAAATCGCACATCACTTAATTGTAACTTCCCATCTGGCAATTTCATAATCGAATAGTACCCATCTGAAAACCACTTAAGGGTCTGAATATCTTTATTCGATTCATATTGTTGAATCAATTCGTGGTCTTTTTTTAAGGGATAAAATGTGACTGTAGGTTTTGTATCAAATAAAGAATACATCCCCAAATAATACACCTCCTCGCCCTCTGCTACTCCTTGCCATAGAATGTTATTGAATATACTCGGACTCGTCCTAAATCGTTGATAGCTAATGTTTTGCTCCGCCAATGTATTTTCAAAAACTTTGTCTACTCTTTGTTTATTAAAAACAGTATAAAGCAAATAGGCCGAACTACAGGCTACTCCTAAACAGGTAAGGTATAAGCGACTTTTTTTGCTTCTGTGTAAGGTCATCGCTGCCACTAAAAAACCTATAAATGGGATCGTATAGATAGGATCTACTACGGAGATCGTATTGAATGCTACTCGATAATCGGAGAAAGGCGCAAATAATTGGGTACCATAGGCCGTAAAGGCATCTAACAATGGATGTGTGAATATGGACCAAAAAAATAATTTTGTCCAATCTTTGTAGGTAGTGCTTACCGTTTCTAA
>CALJIY010000183.1 GCA_937973945.1 uncultured Saprospiraceae bacterium
ACCACCAGTACCTAAAACATTAGTTTTCAAATTATTCTTTAATCCACTAGTATTAACCCAAGATTCCATTCTTGCTACCTGACCTGCTGTAAACATATACATACAAGGATCGTCCGTATAATCCATATAATTCATGTGTAAAGATTTATTGCCACAAGAACTTACGCTATTCAAACCAGGGCATCCAAAAGAACTTCTTGCTTGATTAGGAGTATCTGACACACCATCATCGTTATTACAGCTTTCATTCTCTCCCCAAACGTGATCTAAGTATAAGTAATGACCTAACTCGTGTGTTAATGTTCTACCTAAATCATTCGGTGCTTGAGGCGTTACTTTACCACAACCAGAACCATTACCAAATGCACCATACGCAATCACTACGCCATCGCCCTTACCGTTGCCCCCAAAAGGAGCATATCCTAAGGCACCATCCCCATCATTTACAATGATATTGATATAACCCGACCATTTATTAATTTGGTCGCCGTTTGTCTGATTATAAGTGATCGCTAAATCACCATCGCTTAGATTATAACCTGCTGGGTGATTCTTAGTAGCAATCTGAAATTCCAAACAAGCTGATCCATTATTGATACCAGGAAAGGCGGCAGATGCTGTATTTTTCCATTGTACAATATCACTGTTACTTCCTTGAAAATCTGCATTCACTATAGCGATTTGTCGCTTAGCAATTTCTGTCAAACAAGCCTTATTAGGATTGGTAACGCCTTGATAGTGAATCGCTACGGGTAATAAGGTTGGGCTACTACAAGCTGCCCTACTATTAGCCACATTATTTTTCATTCCTCTTGCAAAAGATTGAACACTTTGTTCGTACGATTTTTTAAAAGCTACATCTTGTAATTTTTCTGCCATATGTGATTTAGAAGCACATTTTTTTCCGTTCGAGTGTATATGGTTAGATCCTGTTTCTGTTGCTATTGTAGTGGTATCAATATTATCGGTTGCGATCTCTTGATCTTTTTGGCAACTCATCATTGTGACAAAGAAAAGGGCGAATACGAATAGATTTCTTAAATTTTTCATCTGTAGTTATTTTTTAATTCGGACATTAAATGATCAGGTATATGGGAGACCATACACGATCAATTTGCTGTATCCTCGGTTATGATTTAATAAAATTAATTGCTTGTAGTTGGCATTGATTTGATTAATTATTTATGCGCTACATCTACCAGACGAAGGATTCATTTATACCCCCTATGTGATTTTGATTTTTTTTCGAACAGACTAAGATAGACTAGGATTTGTAGGATTATTTGATGGGTAGGATTATTTTAGTAACCATTACTATACGAGGCTTACACCTTGTATATTAGCTAGTTATATTTTAATAATAACATTTATTTCTTAGGTCATTTTATAGTATTTTTTTCTGAAAAGAAATTTATCTTTAGGCAAAAGGATTGTTTCTAAATAATAAGTACATATCTCCTTATTCAGGAACAACCCTATACTAAAATTATTTAACCAATATAAACATCATGAAAAAACTTATCCTCTGGACAGTCTGCTGTTTCTTTAGTATCACACTGATAGCTCAGGAAAAAGATAAGGCACTCTTATCCGAATCAGGTTTAGCAGGCATCAAATTACGAAGCGTTGGTCCAGCATTCGTATCGGGTCGAATTGCAGATATAGCGGTACATCCTGACAATAATAATATCTGGTATGTAGCCGTCGGCTCTGGTGGTGTATGGAAAACAGAAAATGCAGGTACTACTTGGAAACCTATATTTGATGGCGAATCTGTGTATTCTACAGGTTGCATTACTATTGATCCCAACAACCCACATACGATCTGGTTGGGAACGGGGGAGAATGTGGGTGGCCGACATGTTGCGTTTGGCGATGGCGTATACCTAAGTAAAGATGGCGGGCAGAGTTGGAAAAATATGGGTTTGAAAAAGTCAGAGCATATTTCTAAAATTATTGTTCATCCTAGTGATCCTAATACGGTATGGGTCGCAGCGCAAGGGCCACTATGGAATAAAGGCGGAGAAAGAGGGTTATATAAAACAACAGATGGCGGTACTACTTGGAAAAGAACTTTAGGAGATTCGGAATGGACAGGAGTTACAGATATTTTGATTGATCCTAGAAATCCTGACCAGCTATACGCGGCTACTTGGCAACGGCATAGAACCATTGCTGCTTATATGGGTGGCGGACCAGAGTCTGGTATTCATAAAAGTACGGATGGTGGAGATACTTGGGAAAAACTAAGCAAGGGCTTACCTTCTTCTAAGATGGGAAAAATTGGTTTGGCCATCTCACCTCAACAGCCAGATGTCATATATGCTGCAATTGAATTAAATCGAACAAAAGGGGGCGTTTATAAATCCACCAATAGAGGTGCTTCTTGGACCAAACAATCCGATGCCGTCTCTGGCGCAACTGGTCCACATTACTATCAAGAGCTATATGCTTGTCCTCATAATTTTGATCGACTCTATTTAATGGATGTGCGAGTACAAGTTTCCGACGATGGTGGAAAGAATTTTAGACGATTAAAAGAACAACATAAGCACTCTGACAACCACGCTTTGGTTTTCCGAAAAGATGATCCTGATTATTTGTTATTAGGTACAGATGCTGGTATTTACGAAAGTTTTGATTTAGCAGAAACTTGGCGATATTATGACAATATGCCCATCACACAATACTATAAAGTAGCGGTGGATGATAAGGAACCGTTTTACCATATATATGGTGGTACACAAGATAATGGTAGTCATGGCGGTCCTTCTAGAACAGATAATAGTGTAGGTATTAGAAATGGCGACTGGTATAAGACGCTATTCGCTGATGGTCATCAGACAGCGACCGAACCGGGTAATCCTAATATTATTTATGCAGAAACACAGCAAGGTGGGATGCATCGAGTGGACAAGTTAAATGGCGATATTGTCGCGATTCAACCACAAGCTGGTGAGGGTGAACCTTTTGAGCGTTTTAACTGGGATGCTCCAATAGTGGTCAGCCCACATAATCCAGCTCATTTATATTTTGCTTCCCAAAGAGTATGGTTTTCAGAAGATAGAGGGGATTCTTGGACTACCCTATCGAAAGATTTAACGCGTAACCAAGAGCGAATTACCTTACCTATTATGGGAAAGGTACAGAGTTGGGATTCGCCGTGGGATGTAGGGGCAATGTCTAATTTCAATACCATTACTTCTTTAGGAGTATCACCTGTAGAAAAAGGAATTATCTATGCCGGAACAGATGATGGTATTATTCAAGTAACCGAAAATAATGGCGCTACTTGGCGAAAAATAGAAGTAGGTAGTATTTCTGGTGTTCCTAAAACGGCTTTTGTCAATGACATTAAAGCAGATATACATGATGCTAATACTGTCTATGTAGCCTTAGATAATCACAAGTATGGGGACTACAATTCTTATTTAGTAAAAAGTACAGATAGAGGTAGAACTTGGAAATCTATTAGTTCCAATAT
>CALJIY010000184.1 GCA_937973945.1 uncultured Saprospiraceae bacterium
AATGCATTACAAGATACCAATCGACTCAATACCCTTGTCAATGATCTATTGTTGGCAGCAAAAGTAGAAACGGCTTATCAACCACATATAGAATCAATATCTTTATCTAAATTATTGCCAGAACTCATTGCAAAACTACAACAACGTCATCCGACTGCCAATTTTGATTTTAGACAATCTAGAGAAGATATTAAAATAGCAGGTGATCTTACAGGTATTACCTCTGTTGCCATCAATTTACTAGAAAACGCAGTCAAATATAGTCATCAAACTACACCCGTCATTGTTACTAGTCTTCGGGAAGTTGGTCAAAAAATTTCTATTCAATTTGCAGACAATGGTATTGGCATTTCCGATAAAGAAAAAAATAAAGTCTTTAAACGTTTCTATAGAGTAGGAAATGAAGATACCCGGCAAACAAAAGGGACTGGTTTGGGTTTATACATCGTAGATCAGATCGTTAAAGCACATCAAGGAAGTATAACGGTGAGCGATAATAGGCCCCAAGGCTCTATTTTTACAATAAGCTTACCTAAGGAACAAGGATAATTCGTTATTTTGGAAAAAAGTAAGTTGAGGAATGGTTCAAAAATAAATTTACATTCCTTTGCTTGTTCTTTTTCCCTTCTGCTACGTTGAAAAGCCTCGTCGATGATCTGCATCGCCTACGTTTTTCGCCTTGCAGAAGAAAAAAATAACGGCGCATAGAAACGTAACTTATTTCTGAACCATTCCTAAACAATCAAACCATGAGAATTTTATTAGTCGAAGACGAAGAAAATATAAGGGAAGTGGTGAAGTTGAACTTAGAGTTAGAAAACTATGAGGTCATTACTGCCGATACCGGTAAAATGGCCTTAAAGCACTTCCAAGAACAACACTTTGATCTAATACTCTTAGATGTCATGCTACCAGAAGTAGATGGTTTTCAAGTATGTGAGCAGATTCGATTAACGAATATGAGTATCCCCATTATGATGCTTACTGCCAAAGATGCAGCCATGGATCGAATTACGGGCTTAAAAAAAGGTGCAGATGATTATCTAACCAAACCTTTTAATCTAGAGGAAATGCTTTTGCGGGTCCAAAATTTATTAAGGAGAAGTAGCAAGACTCCCGAAAACACACCTGAAATTTATACTTTTGGAGAGAATAAAGTCAATTTTATCACTTTTGAGGCAAAAGGAAAAAATGGTGATTTTAACCTCACCAAGAAAGAAGCGATGCTCCTTAAATTGTTAATTGACAGAAAAGGAGAAGTGGTATCTAGACAGCAAATTCTACAATCCGTTTGGGGCTATGATGTCTACCCTTCTACTAGAACCATTGATAATTTTATTCTTTCTTTTAGAAAATATTTTGAAGATGCGCCAAAGTCTCCAAAATTCTTTTTATCTATTCGAGGTATTGGTTATAAATTTGTTGGCTAAGTAAAGTGGATTGTTAATCCGTCTTAATTTTAGAAACGGATTGACAATCCGCGTTACGCCCCACTAGACAATACATCTATCTATGAAGCGTCCCTCCCTCTTTTTCCTTTCATTTATTTTTTTCATAAACCTCGCGCTCAGTCAAGTACAATTACCAGCAGGCTTTAATGTCCAAACCGTCGGTGAAAGATGGGTGCAACCAACAGGACTCGTTTTTCAAGAAGATGGGACCATGTTTGTGGTAGAGAAATCTGGATTGATATGGCTTGTCAAAGAAGGAAAAAAACTAGATACTCCTTTTTTAGATATACGAAATCAAGTCGCCAATCATGGAGATATGGGCTTGATGGGTTTTGTGCTAGATCCTAATTTTAAATTAAATGGATACTGTTATGTTTTTTATGTAGCAGACTTTCACAACGTTGTCAATGAAGGGAAACCTGATTTTGATCCTACTGCAAGTTCCTTATTCAGAGCAACCATTGCTAGAGTGGCCAGATTCCAAGCGAATACAAACGACTATCTAAGCGTTGATCCTAGTACTAGATATATATTAATTGGAGAAACAGCACAAACAGGAATTCCCGTCTTACATGAATCTCATGTTGGTGGCTCTTTAGTATTTGGGACAGATGGTACCTTATTGATTTCAACAGGAGATGCCTCTACCTGGAAAGCACCTTATGCTGGCAATGGACCGCCCTATTTTGAAGAAAAAGTAGAACAAGGATTAGCCGATGGCATCATTCGACCAGCAGAAGAAATAGGTTCTTTTCGATCTCAATTAGTAGATAACTTAAATGGAAAAGTATTGCGTATTGATCCTAGCACAGGAGTAGGCATTCCATCTAATCCTTTCTTTGATCCGACTAATCCCAAAGCTCCTCGATCTTTAGTCTGGTCCTTAGGACTTAGAAATCCATTTAAAACAACTTTGCGAAAAGGCACCGGTTCTAATAATCCAGAAGATGGCCTTCCTGGTAGTTTATATATAGGAGATGTCGGAGAAGGCAGATGGGAGGAATTAAATATCGCCACTAGAGCAGGAGAGAATTTCGGCTGGCCCCTATACGAAGGCATGCACCCTATCTTTGAGTATCGAGATCAGCCAACCTTTAATAAGGATGTAGCCAATCCAATGTTTAATGAAAATGGATGTGACCAAGAATATTTCTATTTCCAAGAATTGATACAGCAGATTTCACAAGGACCCAATATATTTTCTAATCCATGTGATGAACAAACATTCTTAGCAGACTCCTTATCCTTTATTCACCATCCGCCTGACTTGGCAATAGCACATGTGACGGTAGGCGATGGATTTTTTACGCCTGCCTTTGGAGAAGAGGGAGAAGTGATTCGATTAAAAACAACAGCGGAAGGTTCTCCTGTTACAGATACTAGTACTCCTATCACAGCGAATGCCAGCATTGCGATAGGTTTTTACGAGGGGGAAACATATCCAGAAAAATATCAGGGAAAATATTTTCATGCGGACCATGTAAAGGGGTGGATTAAAATGATGGAAGTAGATCTCAATGAGCAAATAATTAGTATTGAAGATTTTTTTCAAGATACTATTTTCATACCTGATGCTAGTATTAATCCTGCGGATGGCAATCTCTATTTTATTGACTATAAACATCGTTTGATTAAAAAGATAACTTACAACGAAAATGTTCCTCCGATAGCGATTGCCAATGCCAATCAATATTATGGATCTAGTCCACTAAGCGTCCAGTTTACAGGTGCTGATTCTTACGATCCGCAGCAAGATTCTATTTCTTTCTTATGGAATTTTGGAGATGGCACGACTAGTACGGCTGCAAACCCTAGTCACATTTTCGAGTCTACTAATACCGAACCTAAAAGCTTTCCTGTTCAATTAATCGTAACAGATAGTAAAGGTGCTAGTACCCAAAAAGAAATATTGATCTCCATCAATAATACGCCTCCGAATGTTACAATTTCCAGTATTCAAGATGGAGATGTATATCCAATGACCAGCACTACGGAATACTTTTTAGATGCTATCGTAACGGATAAAGAACATACCAATAAGGAACTATCCTTCGCTTGGGAAACATCTCTTGTCCACAATGCACATACGCATCCTGAACCTATTGACACAAACAGAACGACTAATACCTTAATCGTTCCAGCGGGATGTGATGGTGAAAATTATTCTTATGATATTCAATTAAAGGTTAGGGATGCTGCGGGCTTGGTGGGAACAGATAGGGTCCGAATCTATCCAGATTGTAGCTCCAATTTTGTAAGTCTAACTAACTTTGAAGCTACATTAGTTGATGACGCTGTTCTATGTAACTGGGCAACGAGCAGTGAATTTGATTTGGATTATATGGAGGTCCAACGAAAGACTACTAGTGCTACTGATTTTAAAAAAATAAGCACTTTGGCTTCAAAAAACATTCATAACATAGCTACAAGTTATACTTATACAGATGATCAACCCGAAGCAGGAAGAAATATTTATCGTCTAAAAATGGTCAGTAAAAATGGAGTAATTGCTTATTCTTTAGAGGATGTTGTTTTTGTTATTCAAAAAGGAGAGGTCCATTTTTTCCCTAATCCAACAGACCAATTTGTAGAATTCTTTTTACTTCCAGAAGCGGAGGACATACAGGTGGAAGTGTATACAACGAATGGGCAGTTAGTAAAAACGACTGCTTGGTCAACCACAGAAGATGGTTTAGATTTCATCCTGGATATAGGAGGCTTACCCAAAGGGCTCTATTTTTTCTCGGTTCAAAATGGAGCGGTTCGAAAGGGAGGAAAAATAATTAAACGATAGAAATGTCTCAATTATCACTTTTACCCAACAGAAAAATGGTATCCAATTCCCTTTAAAGTTACAATTCTAACACTAGTATCTTCCTTAAAATAATCTCTTAACTTCTTAACATATACATCTAAGTTACGAGAATTAAAATAAGAGTCATCTCCCCAAATTTTCATTAAAATATCTTTTCGATGGATCGCTTTATTTTGATTCTTTGTCAGAATTTTGAGCAGCTCTGTATCCCGATGTGATAATTTTTGAACCACTTCATTTTTTACCAACTGATATTTAAGTGGATAAAAAATATAACTACCAATAGGAATAGCATCTGAAGGAGTAGCAGC
The DNA here is from genome assembly GCA_937973945.1 of uncultured Saprospiraceae bacterium. Taxonomy (GTDB): domain Bacteria; phylum Bacteroidota; class Bacteroidia; order Chitinophagales; family Saprospiraceae; genus JAFMDF01. The sequence continues at coordinate 4,578 of CALJIY010000184.1, forward strand.
AGAGACCGTCGCTGTTAAATGCAACAAGTTTTGAATTCGAATAATTAACTCCTCCATAGAGAATGGCTTTTTAATATAATCATTCCCACCCGATCTAAACCCTTCTAACAAATCACTTGTTTGATTTTTAGCTGTTAAAAAGACAATAGGAATAGTGGGATGAGTAGCCCGAATTTCTTTGCCTATTGTAAAGCCATCTTTATTAGGCAACATAACATCTAAAATACAAATATCTGGTTCATAATTCACAAATGCTTGCTGTGCCAATAAACCATCCTCTACCATTTGCACCTCAAATGCTCTACTCTCTAGACTTTCTTTGACAATCTTTGCCAAAAAAGGTTCATCTTCCACATAAAGTACTTTTGTTTTTCGCATATACTTATTTATTTAGAGAACAGGAAATTGAATTTGAAAACGAGTACCGTCCCCCAAGCCGCTTTCTAAAGAGATTTCCCCATTATGTTTTTCTACTACTTGTTTCACGTAACTTAAGCCCAAACCATGCCCCTTGACATTATGTGTGTTACCTGAGGGTATACGAAAAAACTTATTAAAAATTTTCGACTGGTATTCTTTTGCTATCCCCACACCATTATCTTGAATGGTAAACAATAGTTTATCTTTTTTGCCAACTAACTCAATATTTATTTTAGGTAAAGAAGAGCTATATTTTAAGGCATTATCCAATAGATTATAAATAACACTTGTTAAATGAATGCGATCCCCTGTAAAATAAAAATCAGTTCCCCTTGAATCAAATACTACTTCCGCTTCTTTCTTTTGAAATTGTAACTTCATTGTATTTAAGACACGCTCCACTAACTCTTTAAAATTAATCGACTCTGTTTTTAATTGAAAATCTGTTTTTTCAAACAAAGAAGTAGTCAACACTTTGTCTACCAAGATGGATAAACGATTCAATTCTTGTTGGGATATATTTAAATATTCTTCTGTTCGTTTTGGATTGTCTAGTGCTCCAAATTTTTGCAAAGCTTCTATCGCTACCCCTACTGTTGCAATAGGTGTTTTTAGCTCATGCGTAATATTACTAATCAAGTCATTTTTGAGTGCGGTAAGTCTTTGTTGATCTCTTAGATTTTTATAAACAAAAAAGAAAGCTAAAAGAGTGGTCGCGAAGAGTAAAATAGAAAAGAAAATTTGAGGCCATATCTTTTTTAAAATGTACCTTGTGTAGTCCTCAAAAGCCAAAGCAAATTGCTCTCCACTTTCAACATCCCTATAAGGAGTGGATAGTATTTTTGAAAGCTGACTCGTGCTATCTTTTACATTAATCACATGAAATGACTCTGGTAATTCTTTAATCATCGGCACATTCTCCAGCATTTTTTTTATAGACGTAGTTAACAAAGAATCTTTAAAGTTAATTAACAAAGAATCATAGTTACTAGTATCTTGCTTTTCCCACAACCAAGTCATCATAGCTCCTTCTTCTATAGGATCTTCCTCTCCTTGCTGGACTATAATCTGCATTTTAGTTTCCAAATTCGTCCATGTTGAATCTGTCACTCCATAAGTAACCTCCCGCTGTTCTGAATCCGCACTTACATTAATATTGATTTCGGTAATAGAAACAGAATCGCCTTTATTTTTCTTCAGTGCTAAAATAGGGGCTAGCAATTCCTTTTTTATATAATCCGTTTCCGCTGCTCTGATTGAATTGATAAAAACAAAACTACTCTTCTCTTTTAACCTATTGATCTCCTGAATGTACAATTCCTTTAGCCAAATAGCTAGGAATAGACTCAGTAGTATTAAGCTACTAGCCATCAACAGTAAAGAGATTTTATTTTTAGTTTGTCTTTTCATGATTCCTCAAAAGTAAGATTTTATAATCTCCGCTCTAGTTTTCATTAACCTTAATTAACCTTAAATCAACAATCCTTAACCTTAGGTGTATTTACCTTTGTGACTATAAAAAACTAACGAAACGATTCAACATCGACTAAAACAATCCTGAACAGTCTTAAACTAACAATATTAAAAAAATGAAAAATTCTTTTTTACTATTCGCCCTATTATTAAGTATCAATTTATTGGCTCAACAAACAGAAGGCACCATTCATTTCACAGAAACGATTCATTTTGAAGTAGAACTACCTGCTGGACAAGAGCATTTAAAAGACTTAATTCCTTCGTCCCAAAGTCATGCTAAAGTGCTATACTTTACAGCCGACAAGTCCTTATACAAAGACATAGACACGGATGACGGAGCAACTGAAATCAACCAAGTGGATGAAAATCAAAATGTCCAGATCAAAATAGAAACAGGATCTTCGGATAACCGTTTATTGAAGGATTTTGTCAAAGAGCAAACAATAGATCAGAGAGAATTCTTAGGTAAGAAATTCTTGATCAAAGGGGCGCTTGCGAAAATGGAATGGAAAATAACAGGAGAACAAAAAGAACTATTAGGTTTTGCATGTCAGAAAGCAATACTTGCTGATACCTCTCAACATATTATTGCTTGGTTTACTGCACAAATTCCAGCATCTAATGGGCCAGATATGTTTGGGAACTTACCAGGAATGATCTTAGAACTAGAAAATGGAGAACAAACAATTATTGCCAATAAAGTAGCATTTGGAACAATCTCTTCCGACCTTTTGGAAACGCCTAAAAAAGGTAAAAAAGTTACCCAAGAAGAATTTCAAAAAATTCAGGAAGAAAAACTAAAAGAAATAGGTGGAGATGGTAGTGGACAGACAGTGATCAGAATGGAAGTAAGAGGAGAGTAGAAGTCCTTCTGATTTTGAATTCATATCTCACACATCCTATATCCTTTATGTTTTGAATTAGCTGGATATATGATTTATGACCTGCCTGCGCGCCTTGGCAGGCAGGTGTAAGATATCAGATTTATGATTTTGTCCAAGCTTAAGCTAAAATGGTTATTTAAAAATCGCCTGATGAAAAAACTCCAATTACTACCAATCTTTTTTTGTTTGTTAACTACTGTTTTTGGACAGAAGAACGCTATTGAAGGAAGCATAACAGATAGCTTAAACACACCACTCGTTGGGGCAAGTGTCATGCTACTACAAGCTAAAGATTCGGTATTGACAGCATTTAGCATTACCAATAAGGAAGGATTATTTCAATTAAATAAGTTATCACCCGACGACTATATTTTACAAGTTTCTTATTTAGGATATGCCAATGTTAGTCAACCGATTTCTTTAGCGTTTCAATCCGAAATAACGAATATAGGAACCATTGTTTTAACACCAGAAAGCGCACTTTTGGACATTGTGGAAATCAAATCAGAACACCTGCCCATCAAATTAAAAAACGATACGGTGGAGTATAATGCGGCAGCTTTTCAGACCCGTCCAAATGCAGATGTAGAAGCCTTATTAAAAAAATTACCCGGTGTAGAAGTAGCAAGAGATGGCAGTATAAAAGCACAAGGAGAAACCGTTCAGAAGGTATTAGTAGATGGCAAAGAATTCTTCGGAAATGACCCAAAAATTGCTACCAAAAATTTACCAGCAGATGCCGTTGACAAAGTGCAAGTCTTTGACAAAAAATCAGACATCGCAGAATTTTCTGGTATAGACGATGGACGGGAAGCCAAAACAATCAATTTATCTTTGAAAGAAGATAAGAAAAATGGATATTTTGGTAAGCTGTCAGGTGGTTATGGCACTAATGATCGGTATGAAGGAAAATTTAACATCAACAGATTTGGACGAAAAATACAAGCTTCTGGGATTGGTATGTTCAACAATACCAATCAACAAGGATTTAGCATTAACGACTATATCAACATGATGGGTGGTTTAAATAACTTATTGGCTGGCGGCAGTGGGAGTATAGAATTGAATTTAGATTCAGAGGAAATAGGTCTTCCTTTAGATGGTGGACAGAAAAACAATGGCTTTACTAATACTTCAGCAGGTGGTATCAACTTGAATTGGGAGATGAATGATCGAACTAAATTAAGTGCTAATTATTTTTACAATCATATCAAGAAAGATATAGACAGACAAGAATTTAGGCAAAGTATTTTGGGCAGTCAAATCTTTACCACAGATAAGAATGCTCGGACGATAAGAACAACTCAAGGACATCGACTAAATTTATTTTTAGCGTCAAAAATTGATTCTTTTCAAACCATTAAATGGCGTTCTGTTATAGGCTATAATAATAGATTAATTAATAACAATAGCTTTAGTCAAAATTTCAACACTAATGAACAATTAGAAAATACTGGAGCTAGAAATTATACTGCTGATGGTGATAATTTCCTATTCAATACTAACTTAACTTATCTGCGTAAATTTCGAAAAAGAGGGCGTTTCTTTACGAGTAGTATCGCTCTTGAAAAAAGATCAATAAATAGTGATGCAGCATTAGCCGCCATTAATAGATTCTTTTTAAATGGTATGACTTTAGATTCTTTACAACAAGAAAACATTCAAGATAGGGAACAAAATAACTATGGATTAGGCTTGACCTATACAGAACCCCTTGGCAAGAAAAAGTACCTAGAAATAAATTATAATTTCCAGAATCACCGCAATGAATTAATCCAAAATGTTTATAATATACAAGAAAGGGCAAGGCAATTAGATCAACCATTGAGCAATCATTTTCAAAGAGACTACCTATATCATCGTTGGGGCTTGAATTATAAATGGCTCCAGAAAAAATGGCATTTAACAACAGGTATAGCGGCACAGCAATCCAATTTACAAGGGAGGCTCTTATTAGATAATATACAAACTCAAAAAAGCTTTTTTAATATTTTACCTAAACTAAATTTTGATTACGATTTCAAGACTACACAAAGTCTACAATTTAATTATAGCACTAGTGTCCAAGAACCCTCTTTAGAACAATTACAACCTATTGTAGACAATAGCGATCCATTGAATATCTATGAAGGCAATCCAGATTTAACACGAGAATATTTACATAACATAAGACTAAATTTTAATTTTTTCGACCAGTTTAATAACATTAGTTTATTCACCAATTTAACAGCTACCTTTATTGATAATCCCATTATCAATGCTAGAGAAGTGGATCAGCTATTTCGCCAGAAAATACGTCCTATTAATTATGGGCAATCGAATAATTTTGGTGCTTATCTTTCTTATGGCATGCCAATAAAATTTCTAAAAAGTCGATTAAATATACATAGCAGTTATGACAGTAGTATTGGCAATTATTTAGTCAATCACTTTGTTGATCGATTTAGTAATCAAAGGATCAGTTTGGATCTTTCCCTTAGCAATAAAAACACAGATATTCTAGACCTAACTATTGGAGCAAAGTGTGTAAAAAATAAGATACAATACCAACAAGAGACCATGCAAAATCAGCAATACAATCAAATGGTTCTTTATACGGATGCTGCATTAAATATTGGTAAACATTTTACGATTAGCTCCACCTTAGATTATACGCATTATTCGGCTACTTCATTTAGTGCAGCGCTCAATTTGCCTATATGGGAAGTAGCTATAGCTGTCCATTTCCTAGAGAATCAACGAGGTACATTAAAATTATCTGGGCAAGATTTATTAAATAAGAATCAAGGGATTAATAGAATCAATCAATTCAATTTTGTACAAGAAGAACGAATTATTTCTTTGGGTCGATACTTTTTATTGCAGTTCACCTATTCTTTGTCTGGCTTTAAAAGCGGAGAGGACGGGATTCAAATTATGCAGGAAAGATAGGTTTGTGTAATTGATTACCTTCCTAAAATGTACCATTCCTATCTTCCTAAAAGAGGACGCAGAAATGGTACATTTTTTTAAAACAATAGGGCTATTGTTAATATTAATTCTATCTTACCTCACTATCGTTACATCTCCTTCAAATGCTACTTCCTCTCCATCAATATATCCCACCACTGCATAAAAAGCATAAACACCAACGGGCATCAACTCCCCATTGGTCATACCATCCCACCCAGCACTAGGATCCCCTAATGGAAAGTTTGCATTTTCAAATAATAGATTTCCCCAACGATCAAAAATTCTAAGCAATTTGATTTCCTGCGTAGAGGAACCACCATATAAAGTGAATTGATCATTGATCCCATCAAAGCCAGGAGAAAAAGCTGTTGGGATATATAATTCTCGTTTAGGATCAACAATTAAGAAGACAGAATCTACGGCAGTACAGCCAATCGCATCTGTAATTGTTACCACAAAATCAGTAGGTAATACAGGTGACACCTCTGTCTCTGGACAGTCTATACATTCTACAAAAGTAGGTGGGGACCACTCGTACGTCACCTCCTCACTACCAGAAATAATATCTGCTTCGAGTGTTGTAGATTTCCCTAGATCTACCGTTATATCATCTGCATATATCGCAACGCCGAGTGCTTCAGGTTGCATAATTTCTACATCTGTTAATATAGTAGAACAGCCCATTTCATCTCTAATCGTAACGGTATATATCCCAGCTGGAAGTTCTTCAATAATATTACTATCCTGAAAATCAATACCATTTACACTATATTCATAATCGGGATTTCCACCTGATCCAGTAACTCGAATCACGCCTGTTTCAAAACCATTACAAACTACATCTTCTACCCCATCCAAATCTAAAAAGATTTGATTAGGTTCTATGATTCGGACGGTGGTATCATTTTCACAACCGTTGGCATCGGTGACTATTAGTTGATAAGTACCAGTGTCTACTTGCATTAGATTGGAGATACTTGGTGTCCATACCGGAATATATCCAGGGACACCACCGCCAATGCTTGCTGAAATACTGCCATCGCCTTGTCCTGCGCAGGAAACATCTGAGGCCACAACATCTAATAAGATAGGATCAGGTTCTACTAATTTTAGCTGCAGTTCTCCCCTACAATTATTATCATCGACTATAGCTACCTTATAATCTCCACCTGGTAAATTCGTTAAATTAGATTGATCTACACCAATAGAATCTCCTTCCCATAAATAAAAATAAGGTGCCACACCATTACTAACGCCTAAAGAAATAGTACCGTCCGTAACACCATTACAAGAAGGATTACTTAAAGACTGAACATCGGGATCTAATTCTAACTCTAGTTCCTCTAGTCGAATAATCATGTCTTGTTGACAACCCATATCATCAACAATCGTTACGGCATAATCTCCTTCTGGAAGATTCGTAAGTTGTGTTCGAGTAGAATCTGGGTTTTCCCAAGTAACGGTGAAGCCACTTCCCACATTTAAATCTATTGCCCCATCCGCTCCTCCATTACAAGTTGGTGTAACCAAGGTAGGTATGATAGGACTAGGGATTACATCATTTACAACAACGGCTACTGTATCTGAGCATTCTGCTGTATTCGTAATAATTGCTACATAAGTACCATCTTCCAAGTCTGATAAATCTTCATTTCTAGACCCCGTATTCCATTGTACTTGATAAGGGAAATTACTCGCAACAGCCATATCTATCGATCCATTCGCATCGTCACAAATTTCGTCTGTACTTTGGGTGGTACCTTCAATGCCACCGTTTGCATTACAACAAGATTGGATATCCACTATAGATTCTACCAATTCTTCTGATTTACAACCAAAGTCTTCAGAAATGACTGTCAAAGAAATGTTTTTTTCTCCAGGCGTATTATACATCACAGCATGTGGCCCCACCCCTGTCGCACTAGTAGGAGATGCTCCAGAACCGAAGAACCATTCGTAGTCAGAGATGGCATCTTGGCCAAATACAAAAGAAGAACCATCACCATTAAATAACACTTCATCGCCCGCACATACTGGATTAGAATCTGTTGTAATTTCTGCAACCGTAGTAATTCCTTGAAATTCTCCCGGGCCATCAAATTCTATAGTAAAGCCGGTCTGGTCTGTACTAGATCCTTCATAATCGTAAAAATTAATTAACAAGGCATAGTCCATTCCTTCTTTCAATCGAATGGGTGCTAAAAAGGCATTGTCTCCTGTTTCTCCATTACCATTACAACCACAATCTTCATCTATATCTGTTTCTCCAGATCTTAAACCGGTGGGTCCTACACAAACACTCCACTCACTAAAATCTCGACCATTAGATCCAGATGCCATACATCGAACTAATACTTTATCGTCACAATTTTCCAATCCATTAGGTAACTCAAATAAAGTCCAATCCAAATCATCATCGTAAAAATCGGGCGTCAGTACAAAAGTCAATTCCTCACTATTCGCTGCTTTCCATTTGTACCAAGTAGATTTGGTTTCGGAAGGAGAACTAAAATTACCACAAATAGCTAAACAAGAACCTCTAGCTTCATCAAGGTCATCCCCTGCTCCTTCTGATACTTCTACATATACAGGTGATTTGTCGCATAGCAATCTTGCCTTTGCACAATCAGACTCGGGTGGGAAACTCGGATTAAAACTATTAACACATAATTGAAAAGTTCCTTCGTTATCTCCTTTTCCTTGAATTCGTATTAGATATTCTTCTCCTGGCACTAAGCCCGCAAGGTTTAAATTGACTAAGTTACCAACAGCAATTCCACA
>CALJIY010000185.1 GCA_937973945.1 uncultured Saprospiraceae bacterium
GAAGACATTGCGGTTCTGCTATTTTTTCCATGCTTATTTGAAGAAGACGTCGATATTAATTTTGACGATGATGCCTCCAATAGCTATGACAATATCCCTTGTCCGCCAACTGATGGCGATCGGTATAATTCATTAGATGAACTGAGTGTTTTTAATGGCACGCCTATTAATGGTGATTGGGTGTTGATTGTCAATGATGATGTGGATGATGATGGGGGGAGTCTTAATTCTTGGTCGTTGGAAGTTTGCTTCTTGCAAGAGACTTTAGTCGCTGCATTAGCAGTTAATCCAAACAAAACAGATGAGTCTTGTTTTGGTCAAAATGACGGAACAGCAAGTGTTGACGTTTTGGATGGAACAGGGAACTATTCCTACCTCTGGTCAAATGGAGCTACTGATGCTAGTATTGACCAACTATCTCCAGGTAACTACACGGTTACCGTCAATGATGGGGTTACAGAAATTGTAGAGTCTTTGACGATTGCAGCTGCGGCTGAAATAGATCGAAGCTTTGAAATTGTGAATCAAAGTTGTAGCGATGTGGCAGATGGTCAAATTACGGCTTTGTCAAAAGAAGGGATTGACTTGACTTATCTTTGGCCTGATGGCTCCAATGGATTGACATTTAGTAATCTACAAGCAGGTACTTATGAAGTGACCATAACGGAAAACATGACCAATTGTACTGCTACCGAAACTATATCAGTCACAACTCCTGATCCGATCCTAATAAGTACAGAAACATTTAGCGTGAGTTGTGCAGGAGCTAGTGATGCTTCCATTACACCAACTATTAGTGGAGGACTTCCGCCTTATAGAATTACTCCTGATAATATATCCAACTTAGCTGCTGGAACTTATACTATACAAGTGATGGACGCTAATAATTGCGTTCAAACCAATATGTTTATTGTAACAGAGCCAAGTCCTATTTCAATTGATTTAACATCCACTCCAATCTCTGCGGTTGGTGCTAATAATGGATCTATTACTGCTGATGCTAAGGGTGGAAATGGACCTTACACCTATAATTGGTCTAATGCAACTACAGGTGCTACGATCAATAACTTAGCCAAGGGGACGTATGAAGTAAGCGTAACAGATCAAAACGGTTGTTTAAAAACGGAATCGCTGGTCATTTCAGGTATTGAATGTGCGCCTATTTCTATCTTGCTTACAACGGAATCGATTACCACAGTCAATGGGTCGGATGGTCAAATCAATGCTACGATTGAAAATGGTCAAGGGAGCTACACTTACTCATGGTCTACAGGAGCTATAACAGCTACTATTTCTGGTTTGCCAGCGGGCGATTATGCGCTAACAGTTACGGATGAAAAGGGTTGTACTAGTACTCAAACAACTATAATAAATCAAGTAGCATGTTCACCTATTTCGATTGTGTTGGAGACAGAGGAAATCACTACACTAAATGGTGCCGATGGAAGTATTAATACCCTTATAAGTAACGCAGCAGGCAATTATACTTACCTCTGGTCAACAGGAGTTACCACCGCTAATATTGCAGATTTACCAGTTGGCACTTATACTGTGACTGTTACTGATGAGAAAGGATGTATAGGAACGCAGACTGCGGTGTTGAATGGATTAAATTGCAGCTCTTTCAATATTAATTTTGAGACGGTGGGGCCAAACTGTGGCATGACAAATGGGAAAATCACCGCCATGCCAACTGGGGATAACGGACCATATTCTTATGAATGGTCGAATGGAGAGATCGGGCCAGAACTTACAGAATTAAATTCAGGTACTTATACCCTTACAGCTACAGATGTGTCTGGTTGCTTCTCGGTGTCTAACGTTGATCTGTTATTCGGAAATGATGTTAATCCCCCAACCATTAATTGCCCAGAAGATATAGTGGTGACTAATGCTTGTAATATTCCAGTTATCTATGAAGTAGGAGCAGTAGATGATTGTGGTATGATTCAGTTGGACTTGTTGGGTGGATTAGAAAGTGGTGCTGAATTTCCACAAGGGGAAACATTGGTAGAATATATGGCTTCAGATATGGCTGGCAATACCAATGGATGTTCCTTTAAAGTAACGCATGTTTCAGATATGTCTGTTACCTACGATCCAACTTTTTTATTAGAAAATGTTGGAGACCAAATTTTATTTGAATATGATCTAAGGTGTAGCGATCCTAATATATTAATACCTAATTTTTTAATGGTTAATGGTGGTTTGCCACCTTATGCTTTCAATGTACTTGCAGGATCAAATGGTGGTTCCGCAACAAATTACTTGATTCAAATTACAGATGCGGCAGGTTGCCTTTATCAAGAACAAGTCAATTTTTTAAATACCAGTGATACGCAGGGCCTTGGCTCTCCAATAGTAGATGCGGTGATCAAAGATTCGGGAACAGCAGCTGACGGAAGTATAGAAGTAATTGTGGATGATCGATTTGGAATCGTCTCTTATGCCTGGACAAAGGATAATGTGGTAATAACAAATACGCAGAATGCGGTGAATATCGGTCCAGGCGTTTATCGCTTAGAGATAACAGATCAATATGGTTGTATTTATTCTTCGGAATATGAAGTGAAGATGTTGACCAGTACGAATCAATTCTTATTAGAAGAGAACGTTCAAATACTACCGAATCCGACAACAGGAAATTTTCAAATACAGATAGACTTACCTAATCCGATGGCTGTTACGGTTCATTTATATGATGTAACTGGTCGTTCCATACAAATGCCTATTACCAGAAAAAATAGCGCTATTCCAATTGATATCAATATAAGCCATTACCCAAAGGGAATTTATTTAGCTAAAATTAGTGCAGAAAACGAAGTAATTGTAAAGCGGGTTGTATTATTGTAGTTCACTATTCTTTACTTGGCATTGTTTAGAATAGAGCGTAGAACGCAGCGATTAGAAAGATATTTCAATTAAAATAGACGAAAATTCGTTGCTTTTTAAGGATACATCTCTGCTCTTGCTTCTCTATTCTAAAACCTGTAAGGTTTTAAAGGAAAATAAATGAAAGTCACCTTAATTGGGGCGGGAAATGTAGGATACCACCTAGGACAAAGACTCTATATTAAGAAGATAAAGGTCCAACAAATTTATAGTCGTAAGCTAAGCAATGCTGCGGAACTAGCGAAAGCCATAAAGGCAAAAACAACGAACGATCTATCAAAAATTGATTCTTCGGCAGAGGTGTATATTATAGCCGTTAAAGATGATGCCATAGCTGAAGTAGCTGCCCAATTATCCAAGAACAAACAGTTGAGCAAAAAGATAATTGTTCACACTTCTGGCTCGGTTTCTGGCAAAGTTTTATCGGACTATTTTAGCAACTATGGAGTGTTTTATCCTTTGCAAACTTTTACCAAGGGACAACATGTTTATTTTAAAAACATTCCTATTTGTGTAGATGCTAAAAAAGAAAAAACACAAAAACGCTTATTAAAACTAGGAAAGGCAATCAGTAAAGATGTCCGCTTAATCTCGGATAAAGAAAGAGCGGTCTTACATGTTGCAGCGGTCGTCGTTAATAATTTTACCAATCATTTATTTCATGTCGGTGCGACCATTTGTGCCAAGGAGGGCTTGGATTTTGATATTTTAAAACCCTTAATCCAAGAAACAGCAGAGAAGTTGTTAAGAAAATCTCCTTACGACATGCAAACTGGACCTGCCAGAAGAGGCGATCAGCAAACGATAAAGAAACACACCGACTACCTAAAGAAATTTCCTAAATACCAATCATTATACACTTTGCTTTCAGAAAGCATTACGAACACTTATTCATGAGAATTGTAGGAGACATTCCACACCCAACGTTAAAGATTACTATCTTTTTACATGATAGCAAATATGCCGTAAAATTTGAGGCAGGACTTTATGAGCAAACTTATAAGTTTCGTTCTGGTGAGGAGATTAGTTCTGTAGAAGATATTAAGGCTATCGTAGATGACACATTTATTAATCAAGTTCAATTGGCTTTACCATTAATGCATCAGCATAAGTTGGAAGCGTTGGGTCGAAGAAAGGAAGAGGTAGCGGATGAATTTGATGAGATTATTTGAAAAGAATGTCAAAAAAATAGAATCTATTCTCGATTAAATAAATTAGAAAACCAAGAGGAATTAGTCGAGGAATCTATACTTTCTAAATCATGGAGAATATCTTGGATATTAGCATATCTTTCATTAGGTTTATATTCTGTGCATTTGCAAATGATCTTTTTTAAGGTATAAAAAGTTTCCAGACCTTTTGCATCTAACTCATTAACGATCCATTTTTTATTTGAGAATAGAGGAAGAACTTTGCTGGTAAGTAATTCAAAAAATAAAACACCTAATGAATAAATATCTGTCTGTTGATTAATAATTCCTTGGGAAAGTTGCTCGGGCGCCATGTAAGCTTTAGTCCCAATTACGCTTGTCGGTGGATGAAAATTAACTAAATCCCTTTTGGTAATGTCCTTATCTTCTTCCATAATCAAG
>CALJIY010000186.1 GCA_937973945.1 uncultured Saprospiraceae bacterium
TTAATCTTAGTCAACCACCCAAATTTATCCGCTACAGTACCCGCTCTTAAGCCGTCAATTTCTGCTTTTAGCATATTGCCAATCTTACGCTCACTGATTGGTGGTAAGGTCATTAAAGTTTCTTCATGAGTAATGGAGGCGATATGAGAAACAACTGCCGCCGTGCCAGCACCAAAAGCTTCTTTTAATTCTCCATCCATATAAGCTTCTACTATTTCGTCAATGTAGATGTCTCTTGCTTCTACCGTAATTCCTTTGTCTTTTAATATGGTTTTGAAACAATCCATGGTGATGCCTCTAAGAATGGCACCAGTGGTGGCAGGGGTAACGACCTTATCACCAATGACAAAGAATAGATTCATCGTCCCAACTTCTTGGATTTTCTTGAACTCTGGGCTCTCCATCCAAATTACTTGATCGAATCCTTTTTCGTGTGCTTTTTTGGCTGGATAAAGAGAAGAGGCATAATTGCCGCCCGCTTTTGCTTCACCAGTTAACCCATTAACAGCACGAACATATTTTTGTTCTGTAACCAAATTCACAGGTTTGCTATAATACGCACCTACAGGACAAGTGAAGATGACAAATTTATAAGTTTCAGATGGTCTTACACCAATAAACTCATCTGTTGCAAACATATACGGTCGTACATAAAGACTTCCTTCCATATCTGCAGGTGGAATCCATGCTTGGTCCAAACCAATTAATTCATGGAGTGCTTGCAAAAATAAATCTTCTGGTATATTCGGCATGACCATTCGGTCTGCGGAAAGATTTATTCTTCGGGCATGCATTTCGGGCCGCATTAAGAGTGGCGTACCATTCACATCTTTAGACGCTTTCATCCCTTCAAAAATAGTTTGCGAGTAGTGCAAAGTCATATTTGCGGGATGCATAGAAAAATTCTGGAAAGGAACTATTCTTAGATCTTGCCATTCGCCGTCTCTGTAATCTGCAATAAACATGTGGTCTGAGAAAACCTTTCCGAATGGAATGTGGTTGAAATCTAAGTTAGGTAGTTGAGATTGCTGTGTTTTTGATACCTTTATTTCATATTTCATCAACATTGGATTTAAATAAGTAATTATGAAAACAATAGGTGATTATTATTTCATAGTTACTAGCTAAGGGAAGCGTTTAGGTAGCCTACCCTATTGTAAATAATAATTATGCAGAACACTACTATAACTTCTAAATATTATGTCTAAACAAAACTACTTTATTTTATCGTTTTAGTAGCGTTATATTAAGTATACTTGTTAATTTTTGAATAAAAATAAATATAATTGGCGTAAATCAAAATAAAATTGAATGAATTCTCAATTAATTAATTTTTCTATCGTTCCTAAAACGGAAAAAGCTACTATTTTAGAGCATTGTAAAGGCAATAATGCAAAAGGCATTTGCCTTGTCTATAATGCATCTGAAAGCGAACAACTTCCTTTCTTAGCTAAAATACTTGCTGCGGTAGAACTAGATATGAAAGAAGATGTTATAGCGCTTACTAGTACTGATAAGCAATCCTTTAGTTTGAGCGATTTAAGTAGCGAACTTTCTTTTAAGCGGGTGATTGTTTTTGGTTTCTCACCTCAACATATAGGACTGCAAGTACAATTCCAGAAATATCAAATATATACGCTTGGGGGGATTCAATACCTATTTGCCGATAATTTGGAGCTTATTGAAAGTACTAAAGCTAAAAAAGGCTTGTTGTGGGGGGCTTTGCAGCAGATGTTTGCTTAAGCTAGATGCTACTCTACCGTGAACCTCGAAGAGGTATCCGTGTTGAATAGAGTCCCACTTGTTTAAAATATAAACTAATCAATGATAAATCAGATAAAAGAAGAATTAGCCCAGACAAATACCACCCTGGTAGCGGTTTCCAAAACAAAACCAGCAGCACGCATTCAAGAAATGTATGATCAAGGACAACGGATATTTGGAGAAAACAAAGTACAAGAGTGCATAGAAAAATACGAAATACTGCCCAAAGACATTGATTGGCATTTGATCGGTCATTTACAAAGTAATAAAGTCAAATACATTGCACCCTTTGTCTCCCTGATTCATTCTGTCGAAAGTGAGAAATTACTAAAAGAAATAAATAAACAAGCTAAACGACAAGATAGAGTCATATCCTGCTTATTACAATTTAAAATAGCAAGGGAGGCGACTAAATTTGGTTTTACTCAAGAGGATGCCATACACCTCTTAAAAAGTGAAGCGTTTAAGAATATGGAAAATATTCGGATTGTAGGGGTCATGGGAATGGCCTCGTTTACACATAATAAAGTACAGGTGCGTCAAGAATTTCAACGATTGAAAGAAATCTTCGATTTTTTGAAGAATCATCACTTCGCAGACCGTTCCGAATTTAAAGAAATATCTATGGGGATGTCTGGTGATTACCAGTTAGCCATTGAGGAAGGTAGTACAATGGTACGAATTGGTAGTTTACTATTTGGAAGTAGATGATTTTAGTAGCCACCAAATAGTAAAAAACGACACTAGTATTTAATTATTCTCACTTTTCACTAAACATATTATATATTTTTTTAATATTTTATTGCCATAAACCGACAAACTAACGGGTTTGGTAAGTTTTTTGCTTAACATATTAGTAATAATTGCAATATAATTAACTTACTTCTCCTTTATTCCATTATATTTGTGAATAGAGGTTAGTAATTTCAGTTATCTGTAATTACGAGCAAATTATTTATTTACATCCCTCTAACCGATGCTAGTAAAAAAATCCCATGATATAAAGGGGTACGTCCTAGGACTGCTATGCCTTTTATTATCATCTATTTACATCTTTGCACAATGCCCTGCTACGGAAACGGTTTTGCTTCCTTTGGATGCAAGCGGTCGTGGTACGGTAGAAGTTGCTGACTTTTTAAGTCCATCCATTATACTGAAGGAATCCTCCATCAGTAAATCCACTTTTGATTGTCGTAATATTGGAATACAAGAAGTTACATTAGAAGGTACGACCTCTACTAATGCTAAATTCTCTTGTAAACAATTGGTGATTGTCTATGACTCTATGAAAATTTGTTCTAATAGTATCATATCACCTCATGCAATTTCTGGAAAAATAATTACAGAAAATGGTATACCTGTACAAAATGCCACCGTTGGATTTTCATCTGATGATGTAGGTTTCTTTAGAGGAACTAATGAAGATGGACTTTTTCTATTGGATGATATTCCTGCGAACACTTATACCATAAGTGCAGAAAAAAACAACAATCAAAAAAATGGTGTTTCTACACAAGATATTTTGACGCTTCAAAAGCATTTGCTAAAAATCAAAAGAATTAAATCTCCTTATCAATTGATTGCAGCAGATGTCAACAACTCAGGAAGTGTCACGGCCTTTGATATGATTCTAATTCGACAGATCATTTTAAATGCCATCACTACTTTTCCTGATAACCAATCTTGGAAGTTCATCAGAATGGATTACATATTTCAGAATCCAGAAGATCCTTTTAAAGAAGTGCCTGCCGCTAATTATTCCGTTGATTTTCAACCAGCTATCGCTGCTAATAATAATTTTATTGGTATCAAAATCGGGGACTTAAATCATTCGGTAATTGCTAATCAAAATCAAAGCACTTCTCGTTCTACTAATTCAACGGCGCTTCATGTAGCTAACAAGATTTTTAAAGCTGGAGAAACATTCATCATTGATTTTAAATTGACGGAAGAAATTAGTCTTGAAGGATTTCAATTAGGCATAGGCGTGGATGGAGATAAATTATCTATTCAGTCTATCGATGGGCTTCCAGCAGAAGCAGTAGCCATTGAAAGAGATCAAAGTATCATAAGTTATATAAACAAGGAAGCACTAAACTATACGCCTGAGAAAGCACTATTTAGTATCACCTTTATTGCCAACAAAGATGGGCAATTGCAAGAACATTTATTTTTGAATGAGCTTACCATGGTGAATGAATGGTATGATACTCAAACCGTAGCACATCCCATTCGACTTGCTTTTATAGAATCGGCCGAATCATTTTCTGTTGCGCCGAACTATCCAAATCCATTTAACACCACTACTACGCTGCCCTTTAATTTACCAATGGATGGAAAAGTTTCTTTAAAGGTATTTAATAGTAATGGACAAGTTATTCTACAAAGGCAAGCATCCTTCTTTAAAGGTGTGAATACACTTGAATTAACAGCGGATTTTCCAAATGATGGGATCTATTTCTATGAAATGACTTTTGGGCAGGAGCAAGCGCGAGGGAAGTTGAATGTACTTCGATAACAAAAACGTAGAGAAATTATAGAGATATGAATTGAGGCAGATTACCTTGTTTTATAAATGGAATCTGCCTCAATACTCAGTGCTTTAAAAATGATGAATAGCCAATCCAACGTACACACTGGATTCATCATTTCTAATTTTTATCATTGAGAATTTACAAATCTATCGTCCAATCAATTCAGATGCAGCCGATTCAATCTTAACTTCTCTATCTGGTACTACTGGATTTGTATACACCCTAAAAAAATAGAGCGATAAAAAAAAGAGAATAATCCCCAAGCCATAAAAAGAATTTTTCCATCCCCAAATATTCCCTAAGTATTCATCATCTCCTTGTTCTTGCAGTGATTTTAAATATCTAAACTTTGGCATATTATTTTTCTTTGCAAGTTAAGAATTTTTAAACAAGTTCATACCTAAGCGAATTAAAAATTCAACCGAAGTCCAAGTAAAAAGTTCCTGCCTGCCTGCGGATAAAAACCCGTCAAATTATAAGTAGCACCTTGTTCTAATCTAGTAGATGGATCATCCCCTCTCCCATCGTAGCCTTCTGAAATATAACGATAGGTCCAAGCATTGGTAGAGAATTTGCTATCAAAAAGATTGCGTAGTAAAAAAGTCAACTCGACCTCTTTTATAAACTTTGTTTTAAAAGAATAGCCAAGTCGTAAGTCGGAGAAGAAATAACTATCTAAGGCAGTATTTTCATTAGAAGTATTATCAATAAATTGTTGGCCTACATATTTGCTTAATAAGCTGATATTGAATTTATTAGTTGTGCTTGAAGGTAAAAATTCATACCGAATATCTGTATTAATAATGGTATTGGGAGAAAATGCCAAGTCCGTATTTTCATGGAGCACTTGTTCTTGTCCCCAGGTATCCCAATTATCAATAAACTCTGTAAAGGAAGTAATTTTGTTATCACTTAATGTCACGGAAGCATTTATATCAAAATTATTGGATACTTTGAAGCCTCCAACTAATTCTATTCCCAATCGATAACTTTCTGGTGCATTGATTCGTGTGTATTCTCCGACATCATTTAATTGACCAGTAAGAACTAATTGATTATCGTAAGACATATAGTAGGCATTCGCTTCTAATGCGCCTTTGGTCCAAGATTTTTTAATACCAATTTCTGTATCATATAGGGTTTCATGAGTAGGCCGAGAGCTTGGGGAAGTGTCCGTAAAATCACTTCTATTTGGTTCCTTATTAGCTACGCCAAAGTAGGCGTAAATATTAGTAGAATTGTTGGGGATATAGGATAAACCAAGTTTCGGGTTAAAGAAATTAAAATCGGCAGACTGGGTTAAAGAGGAGCCATCATTATCAAACCCTTCAAACTCATAAGCTACTCTTCTATATTGTAAATCTAGAAATCCATTTAGATTAGCCGTCAAGCCATAATTGACTTTACCAAATATATTAAAGTCATTTTTAGTGCCCACATTGTCGTAGTATCGATGCTTCAATTCACTTGTACTAGCATATCTTGCCCAAATCACTTCTCCAAAATGCCCTCCATCATAATAGCTATAAGCAGTACCTAAACTTACATTTGTCTTTTGGTCATCACTGTTGAAATTCACAGCAGCAGAACCAAAATAAAAATCATTGTCTAACCATCGACGCTCAATTAGATCAGAGCTATTAATGGTCTCTTCGCCTAGTACAATTGGGTCTAATTGGTATTTTTCAAAACTAGCGCCTCCTTTATATAACTCAAAGAATCCTTTTCCAGACGTGTAATTTCCAGTTAGATTAAACGCCAAATTAGGAGACAATTGAGTGTTATATAAAAGTTGATAATGATTTTGGGAATAATTGTCGACTTCATTATCGTGCGGTTCGCCAGGACGATCTGTACCTGCTGAGTTAAAGGTTCTCAATTCGGGATCATTTATATACTGAGCAGGTACGCCATTCCAAGCTTGGTAAGTTATTTCATTCCCTGTAAATACATTGAAACGAAGAGAACTTTTTTCCCCAAAATAAGCCCCTGATAAAAAGTAAGACTCTAAATCTACGGAGGCCCGATCAATATATCCATCAGAATCAATTCTCGACACTCTACCATCAAAGGTGAATCGGTTACTGATTAATCCAGAACCAAAAGATAGGTTTGCTTTTTGGGTATTGAAACTTCCTATAGAGGTACCGATTCTAGCATAGGCATCTTTGTGAAACACACTTGTATTTAAATTCACGGTGGCGCCAAATGCAGCAGGTCCGTTTGTAGAGGTACCCACTCCTCGTTGAATTTGGATATTGTCTGTAGAACTTGTGAAATCGGGTAAATTCACCCAAAAAACACCTTGTGACTCAGAGTCATTTAAAGGGATACCATTGATCGTTACATTGATTCTGGAAGGGTCTGTTCCTCGTATTCTAATACCTGTGTAACCAATGCCCGTCCCTGCATCTGAGGTCACCACGGTGGAGGGCGTCCATCGCAATAAATAAGGAACATCCTGTCCTAAATTATTGCGTTCTAAAGCTTCTTTATCAATGTTGGAATAGGTAATAGGTGCATTTTCACCTGCTCGAATGGCGTTTACTAATACGGCATCGAAGGTAGTAGCGGTCTCTTTTAATGTAAATTTAGCGGTTGTTTGACCTTGGTCTTTAACTATTACGGTAAATTCGGTAGTGGTGTACCCGAGATAAGATACCTTAATTGTTTGCGCTCCTGGACTTATCCCTTCTAGTACAAATTGTCCAGCTGCATCTGTAGCGGTACCTAAATTCGTATGCGTATTCATCACTGCTGCACCTACTAAGGCTTGTCCATTCTCACCTAATATAGTTCCTGTAAGGGTAGTTTGCGCATACCCTAAGCCACCTACTAATAAAAGTAAGGCACTAAAAATAAATCTCATAAAATTGTACAATTGGAAACCATAGACAACCATCCCAGGGGTTGGGTGGTTATTCGTTCAATATGTAGGAATATCTGAGAATTTCTGGCGAAATTTAAATCAATCATACGAAGGCACTGAGACACTGAGTAAAATTAATTCTCCGTGTCTTTGTGTCTCCGTGTTCTATTATTTTAAGCTTTCGCAAGAAAGTCCTCACAAGCTCCAAGCCATTGATTGAACGATTTGCTCCCTTCCCAGCATTACCTGGGCAGGTTCTATGGGTATGATCTCAGCCCGCTAAAACGCAAGCACCCCCTTGAGAAATTAAATTCTAAATATCAATAACTTAAACTACAGCAAATATAGGGACTATCTTTTAATAATTAGAAGTTGTTTAAGAATGTATTCTGCAATTAGTTGTAAGTGCTTGATTTCTAGGACGAAGCTCTTTTTTATTCTCGAAGCCTATACTCAACTACCGCTCCAAACACCTTACAACTCCCTCCCACAACATCTCATACTTCACCAACTCCGTGTCAAACACATTTACACTAGTCTGAGCAGCAGGAACTCGCCTGAGGGCCTTTAAATGTTTTCGAGCGTGCTCTTCTACCCGGAACTCGTTATAATCCCCCTGCTCTACCGCCCATAGCATTTTGAGAAAGTGTTTCGTGCGAGGTGATGGCTTATTATTTTTAATAAAAGGGAGAATACTTTCTGCCCGTTCCATATATTTCTTTTTCTTGTTGGCCACTAGTAGGTGCAGCAGCTCTATGATGAGCAGCTGATCGCTTTTGAGGGCAGTCACTTCATTGAGGAAGCGATAGACTCGGTACTGACCCGTATCAGGCAAGCGACCAATCTTTTCGTACCAGGCTAAATAGGCACGGACTAGTTTCCATTGCTCTTCCAATAGTGGCGATTGGAACTTTTTCTGTGCCGCTTGCGCCTGCTGATAGGCCGCTCTGGACATCTGAGGTTTATCACTATAAAATCCAAGCACGGCTTTGTATAAGAGCACATGATGCCAATTATAGGATCCTTTCTTCGGATAACTTAGCACTTGCATGATCGCCTTTTCTGCCTCGCTATATTTTCCCTGAGATAAATAGACCGGTATTAATTGGAATTTGAAATTGAATTGTGTCAATCGAGGCAATACTGTCTTCGTATCATTCAAATAGTCGATGGCATCATTGCACACCATAGCAATCCCTTCCACATTATTTCGCACTTGCGCATATAGTATTTTAGTAGCATAGAAGAGTATGCGAAATTTGTAATAATCATTCTCCTCTACCTTAATTCCTAATGCGGCGATCTTGGGCGCAAGATGCTCCACTGCTTTGTTTTTTTGGGCCAATACAGCAAGCTCATTATAGACTCGTTCGCATTTGCTGTACTCAGATGTGAGCCGATCAAACAGCTCATGCTTCTGTCTGTACCTTTTTCGCTTCGCACTATTCAGCTCTGTTACAGAGTAATGATGCTCCAACTTAGCACTCAAATCTAATGCAATATCTAATTGCCCATATTTAATTGCTGCTTGTAAAGTCTCTACTGCCAGCTTAACTGCTACACTTCTTTTGTCTAATTGGAACAATAAGATAACTTCTAAGGCTTGCTTTCTGATTTTGAATTGTTGCTGAATTACAGGTTCCAATTCCTTAAAAGAACCACCCAAAAAATCATCTAATAATTTCTCTTTAAGCTTTTTATTTACTTGTCTAAAATGACTACCCGATTCAAACTTCGATAACACCTCTGCTCTGGAAAAATCATCGTTGTTTACCAGTTGGAATAATTTTAGCAAATCTCCTTTCTCAGGCTCATAGCTACTTAGATTTATTAATGTTCGCAGTAATTCCATAATTATTCACGCAAATTTATTTCTTGAAAAATTCAAGTTTCTGAATATCAATATATTAAATACTTCTACATAAAGATAGCCCTACCCAATGGATATAATCACAAGTTCAGTTGACTACATTTTTTGATGCTTTGATAAGTCTTTTCTTGCACACTTTAATTATTCATCAAAAAAAAGCGACATATGACCTTCTTAACAACAAACACAGAAAGAATTATCATCACTGACTTTATTGGTATATAAATAAACCAGTAATCTCAAGTAGATGAAAAAGACAGCGACCATACTCTGTATGGTCGCTGTCTTAGTT
>CALJIY010000187.1 GCA_937973945.1 uncultured Saprospiraceae bacterium
GTGATGGGAGCTATTGGTATGTTGACAGAGCAGGGTGGTATTGCTGGAGGTAGAGCGATTGAGACGAGTGATGGAACTACCTTGACGATCCGACAACGATTATTCGATCATTATACAACGACCATTGCCACGCTAAAAAAAGCAGCGGAGCATAAACGTATTTTCCAAGAGTATACCTTCCAAGCACTCAACCCGAAGAATAGTAAAAATAGTACGAAGGCTTATGTGCTTCCACCAGATGAAAATGGCTATTTGAAAGAGGTGGTCAATATCTTACTAAGACATGGCGTGGAGGTGCGTCAAGCGGATAATAAATTTTCTGTTGCTGGTGCTCAAAGTTACAGAACGAATCAATCTAAGACTAGTGCTAAGACAACTACTAGCACGGACTTTCCGAAAGGTTCGATTATCATTGATACCGATCAGCCAAAGCATTTATTTATCAATAGTATTTTCTCCCCTGAAATGGCGATCGAAGACTCTGTGATGTATGATATGTCTACATGGGCGGCACCGCTCGCTTATAATTTAGAGGCCTATCAAAGTAAGCGATCTATTAATGTGGCTTCCTCAAAAATAACAACTCCACTCAGTTATGCTGCGGAGGTGACAAATCCTGATGCTAGCTACGCCTATGTCATTGATTGGAACCAGCAATTTGCACCTAAAGCTTTGTCTTTGTTATGGCAAAAAGGCTATCGTGTGCGATCTGCGCAAAAGCCGTTTCATACAGGCACGAAGCAATATCCACCTGGTTCACTGATTGTGTTATTAGGTCGAAATTTGGAAAAAGCAACTAAGGTAAAAACAGATATGGAAGCGATTGCCACTGCTGCGAATGTAGTGGTTAATGGACTAAATACAGGCCGAATGAAATCAGGTATTGATTTGACTTCTCGATTTAGCAGACCTGTGAAAAAGCCTAAAGTTGCCTTGATGGTTGAACCTCCATTTAGTACTTATACTAGTGGGCAATTGTACTTTTTATTCGATCAGGTAACTGCTTTTCCAGTAGAACGTATTCGAACTTCTATTTTAAAACAAACAGCGATTCCAAAATTTGGTCTACGATACGGTGGTGCGGACCTGAATGATTATGATGTATTGATTTTGCCTGGCGGTGGCAATAATTTGAGTAAATTGTTCGGTAAGAAAGAATTAGCAGAGATCAAGGCATGGGTGCAACAAGGAGGGGTATTAATCGCAACAGAAAGTGCGGCTGATTTTTTCACCAAAAAGAAGTCAGGTTTTACAGATATAACTTTAGTGTCAGCTTCGAAAGATTCTACTGAGAAAGCTACGGTTGTTCCTTTTGCAGATCGAAGAGATTATCACGGAAAAAAGAACATACCTGGAGCTGCGTTAAATTCAAGTATTGATAATACCAATCCACTAGCTTTTGGAATGCCTAAGCATTTATATTCCCTAAAATTCGGTTCTAATGCCTTAATGCCAAGCCCTGGACTGCAAACAGTCGGTAGATATGAAGCCAATGCGAATTCCTTATTGGCGGCAGGCTATTCTGCTCAAGATAATTTAGATAGATTGGCTGGAAATGTATTTGCAGGCGTACAGCCTATAGGAAAAGGTAAAGTGGTATTCTTAATGGATAATACGCAGTATCGAATGTTTTGGAGAGGCCCCTCTAGAATGATGCAGAATGCAGTATTGTTGTTAAAAGGTATGTGATTTTTTAGAAATCAGGTGTCAGAATGCTTTGCTGTCAGAAGCAAGTTGTCAATATCATAAGTCTGACATCTGACAGTTGCGGAGCAAACGATCTGACATCTGACCTCTAACTTTTGACCTCTATTTCAAAGCTTTATCTGTTATCTGTCGGCCTGTTTTAAAAATCTTTTGGATTAATGCCACATCAGGTAAATACACACTAGTCTCCATTTCGTCTGTTTCTGTTGTATTAAGAGAGGCATCAGTGGTAGTGACACTTGTGATATAAGTATAAGAAGCGATGCTTAGTATTGCTAAGAAGCAGCAAAGAAAAGTACGGATATTAGATTTTTTCATATGGAGTAGATTTTTAGTAACGACGAGATAATAGGTTGGCCATCTGGACGAGAAGATTTTGTTCTCAGTTTTTCTTAAAAAATCCTTGCATAGCCTAGCTACGGAAGTATTTTTTAAGGAAAAATGAGGGCAAAAGATTCCGTCCTAGATGTTCAAGTTATTGTTTTGTCGTTACTTAGAACAACTTCTTTACAATTTCCCTTTAAAGTTAAGTTAAATTGGACATAATAACCGATTTTATCGACGATATGCCTTTTTTGTAAGATGATCTGTTTTATTATAAGGACCAATTGTTTTCAAAAAGGTTGCAAGAACACTAAAAGAAATAAAACTACGGAGTAGTTAGATAGGAATCGCCTCGGATGAAATCCTAGGAAAAAGAGAAAATCCAACGAAAAAGCAGGAAAAAAGTATACAAAACATTCGATATACACCCAAACAAAATTTATCAATGACCAGAACCTGGTGGAAGGAAGCCGTCATCTACCAAATTTACCCAAGAAGTTTCAAAGATAGTAATGGGGACGGTATAGGTGATCTTAGAGGGATTACCCAAAAGCTGGAATATTTAGCCTATTTGGGCGTAGATGTACTGTGGCTTAGTCCGATATTTAAGTCCCCAAATGATGATAATGGCTATGATGTGAGCGATTATTGTGCCATTATGGAAGCATTTGGGACCATGGCTGATTTTGACGAATTATTGGAAAAGGCACATCAACATGGATTAAAAGTCATTTTAGATTTGGTTGTGAATCATTCTTCAGACGAGCACGAATGGTTTCAAGCCTCTCGCCAATCTGATGACAACCCTTATAGTGATTATTACATATGGGAAAAAGAGAAACCCAATAACTGGCAATCCTTTTTTGGCGGCGATGCTTGGGAATATGATAAACAGCGGGAAGCCTACTTTTTACATTTATTTACTAAGAAGCAGCCAGACTTAAATTGGGAAAATCCGAAGGTACGAGAAGAGGTATACCAACTAATGCGCTTTTGGTATGATAAGGGCGTAGATGGATTTAGAATGGATGTGATTCCATTGATTTCAAAAAGACCCGGATTTCCAGCCGCTCCGAATGATGATTTTAAAAACACCATAGATAACATTTATTCCAACGGCCCTAGGGTGCATGAGTTTCTAAAAGAGATGAATGAAAAGGCCAATGAGCCTTATGATGTGATGACGGTCGGGGAGGGAATAGGTGTTTCTAGAGAACAATGTTTAGACTATGTTGGTGAAGAACGTTCAGAACTAAATATGCTCTATCATTTCGATCATTTATTTTTAGGATATGAGGGGGGAGATCGTTTAAAAAGTTCTGGCTTTACCTTACTCGAAGTAAAAAAGATTTTTAGAGAATGGCAGGCGGCGATTGGGGAGAGCGGTTGGTTGAACGTTTGCTTAGATAATCATGATTTTGCTAGAATGGTTTCTAGATTTGGGAACGATCAAACATTTAGAAAGGAATCTGCCAAATTGTTAGCCACTTTGTTATTGACTCAAAAAGGAACACCTTGTATTTATCAAGGTAGTGAAATTGGGATGACCAATGTCGCTTTTCCATCTATAGAAGATTATGACGATGTGGCCAACTTAAGTACGATTGCGGAATGGCGTGCCCAAGGAAAAGATATGGAGGAATTACTCCGTCGAATACAAGCAGGCGGAAGAGATAATGCAAGAACGCCTGTGCAATGGGATAACACGACTAATGCGGGTTTTACGACAGGTGAACCTTGGTTGAAAATCAATCCTAATTATCGATCAATCAATGTGGCCAATGCTTTGGTGTATAAACATTCTATTTTTTATTACTACCAAAAAATGTTGTCCCTTCGTAAGCAGCATAAAACTTTGGTGTATGGTGCCTACACCGAATATTTACAGAATCATCCAGCTGTCTATTTTTACGAACGAACAAGCGAAACTAAGCGCTATTTAATTTTATTGAATTTGTCGGATGAAGAGCAAGCTATATTTGGCGTACCTGATTTTTCTAGAGCAGAGTTGTTAATTGGAAATTATGAAT
>CALJIY010000188.1 GCA_937973945.1 uncultured Saprospiraceae bacterium
TCTTTTTCTGCTAAATTCACCCATCTCGGGTCGGTTGGTAATTTTAATCCTAACATAGTTTTTTTTTAGATCGCTACGCTGTCAGATCGCTACGCTGTCAGATCGCTACGCTGTCAGATCGCTACGCTGTCAGATCGCTACGCTGTCAGAAGTAAGGGAAGGTCAACATCATAAGTCTGACTTCTGACAGTTCCGGAGGAAACGATCTGACCTCTGACTTCTCCCTATGACATAGCCGCAATAGCCGGCAATTCCTTCCCCTCTAAAAATTCGAGCATAGCACCACCGCCAGTAGAAACATAACTGACATCATCGTTCAATTTCATTTGCGTAACAGCGGCGACAGAATCTCCACCACCCACTAAGGAAAAAGCACCTTTCTTGGTAGCAGCAGCGACAGCCGTAGCAATAGATTTAGTGCCGTTGGCAAAGTTAGACATTTCAAAGACACCCATTGGGCCATTCCATAGAATTGTTTTAGAATTTTTGATGACTTTGGAAAAGTCAGCTACTGCTTTTTCGCCAATATCTAATCCCATCCAACCTTTACGAATTCGCTTGCTATATTTCGTTTCGATGTTGGCATCATTACTGAAATTATCCGCGATCACAGAGTCTTTAGGTAGTAATAATTTGACGCCTCTTTTTTTCGCCTTTATGATTAGTTTATTCGCTAATTTCAATCGATCATCTTCTACCAAAGAATTGCCAATATTTCCACCTTGCGCTTTCATGAAGGTATAGGCCATTCCACCACCAACAATTACATTATCCGCAAAGTCGATTAATTTTTCTAGCAAAAGCATTTTATCTGAGACCTTAGCGCCACCTATAATAGCAGTCAATGGTCGATCTGGATTATTCAATACCTTATTGGCATTTTTAATTTCCGCTTGCATTAGGTAGCCAAAAGACTTTTCTCCTTTTTTAAAAAACTTGGCAACCGTAGTAGTCGAGGCGTGTGCTCGATGGGCGGTCCCGAAAGCATCGTTAATAAAGACATCCCCTAACTTAGCTAATTGCTTAGCAAAAGCCTCGTCTCCTTTTTTTTCTCCTTTATGGAATCGTGTGTTTTCAATGATCAGTACCTCTCCCATTGGCAATTGCTTGGCCATTTTTTCTGCGGCTTTCCCTACTGTTTCTGAGCAAAAGTGCACTTTTGTTTTGAGTAGCTTAGCCACATGTTTTACCACATGGTTTAAAGTGAATTTTTCCACATCAATACTACCATCGTCTTTCGTCTTTTTCAAAGGACGACCAAGGTGCGACATCACAACGGCAGCCCCACCATCTTTTAATATCTTCTTGAGTGTAGGTAATGCGGCACGAATACGAGTGTCATCCGTTATTTTAAAGGTCTTACTATTTAAAGGGACATTGAAATCTACTCGAACTAATGCCTTTTTATTTTTAAAATTGATATCCATAATTTTACTTATTGTATTTTGTACACAAAGCTAAAGAAAAGTTTTGATATTTAGTCCTTCCTTACTCGATTTTTAGGTAATTGACCTTATTCAATTCGGGTGGATTTTCTACTATTTTTTTGATCTTTTGGTAAACGGCCTTGTCTTCCACAAAATTGATGCCTTCTAAGTCGAGCACAAGAATGGGAAGATCGGGATCAGACTTAATGAAATCAAAGTAAGCCGATTGTACCTTTTCTAAATAGCTATTAGCTATTTCTTGTTCCATAGTCCTACCTCTTTGCTGAATAAATTGTTGCAATTCAGATACCGGTCGATGCAAATACACCAACAAGTCAGGTGTCGGCAAACCATTATTTAAAGTTTTAAATAACTTATTAAATAATCTATTTTCCTCATTTAATAAATTCTTTTTTGCAAAAAGTAATGTTTTCAAAAAGAAGTAATCCGCTATAGTGTGTTGTTGAAATAAATTTCTGTTGGAAAAGTGATCCTGTAGTTGCTTGTAACGTTCGGTCATAAAAAACAGTTCTACCTGAAAGGCGTATCGCTCTGGATTTTCATAAAACAAAGGTAGGAATGGATTATCGGTAAACTGTTCTAATACTAAATCATAGCGCCAATCTTTGGCTAGCATTTGGCAGAGCGTCGTTTTACCGGCCCCAATATTTCCCTCTATGGCTATGTAATTGTACTTTTTTGACATGCTTAAAGTTGTAGGGCACAATGATAGGCAAAGATTTTTAAAAGAGGAAATAGACTACTGGACATTTTAAGGAATCAGGAGTCAGCGGTCAGATCGTCCTTCCAGGACTGTCAGGCCCGCCCGAATGCGGTTCGGGCGTGCGGGTGTCAGACGTATGACTTTGACAACGTGACGTTTGTAAAGTGTATTTGGCAATCTGATAGCGCAGCGATCTGACAGCATAGCGTTCTGACCTCTGACTTCTACATAGTAGTTATCATCTCCTCTGCCAAATGGGGTAGGGTATTGAAAGTTTTTAGACTTAATCGATTACCAGAAAAAAGCACCTCATTAATAGCCGTATTCCGCATGACTAAATTAAAACCCATCGACTTTCCATTATCCGTAGTACCTACGACCTTACCCAGCATGGCGGCAATACATCCACCAGAAGAAAAAGCGGCAATAGACTTTCCTTTTTCATTACCAGACATCATTTTTTGTAGACCTAGATGAGCGGTGTCTTTAAAGTCATTATAGGTTTGCGCTCCTTTTGGAAGATCAAAACCAAGCGTTCCAGTGGCCCACATATTCAAATAAGTAACGACTAATTTCATTTTCGTTTTATGATTAGGCTGTTCATCCATTTCTTTAAACCAAGTTTTGAAATTCTCGTGGTGATCCATTAATTCTTGGCGGACGGTGCCCATGGTATCCATCCCTTCGTATTCATTTAATTCGGGAAGAATAGTTGCCTCTGGAAAAGCAAGTCCTTTAGCTAAAAAAGCTTCTTTTACCTTTTGATAGGTTTGTTGTTGGCGACGTAGGGTCCCAACATAGGCATGATCGAATTGATGTCCTTGATCTGCTAGATAGTGACCTAATAAGGTAGATTGTTGTAGTCCTTTTTCGGATAAATTATCATAGTCTGCCGCCAGGAAGGAAGCTTGTGCGTGGCGTATTAGTAGGAGTTGGCTCATTGTTCTGTAACTGTATATGGTTCTTAAACAACAAGGCTTGACGGTCCTGCCGTCAAGCCTTGTATTTATGTGAATCGCAAAACGATTCACCTGTTTATTAAATAAAAGCTAAACTTACCGCCCAAGATAATGCTCTGCAAAGAAAGTCTTATATTCTTCTGCACTTTTATTTCTTAAAATTTCTCTATAGTTAAATTGATTGACTACAAAGAAAGTAAAATCTTCTTTGATAGAAATATATTTTTCAATGTCTCTTTGTGCCCCATCATAATACTTCATCGCCCCCTCTTTGTTCTTGAATTTTCTAATAATAATTAATGGTCGATTTGTATCACTACCCAAGTAAATATTAGAAATTCTAAGTTGATCTAAGCGATGATTCTTACGATGATAATCAGAAATATTCGCTTTTACTTTGGTCAAGTTTACTTTTTGATCGAAAACGACGATCCCATAGTGTACTTTATCATCTTCTACTTTAAATAGATCATTAGCCGCCTCTATTTTGTCTGGGTCTAAGAGTCCAGCATCTACAATAGATTGATCGCCTAATAATCTTAGAATCTCTTTCGCTCGTTTTTCTTCAGGCGTACCGGGATGTGTCGTAATGATTTGTTTCAAGGCAACTATGTAAGCCTCTTTATTTTCTATTTTCCCTAAACTCATGGCCCCCAATAAGGCAAAACGTGCTTGATGCGAGTTATTCTTTCCGAATTTACTAGGCACCGCCTCTACCATTTTCTTAACTTCTGGATAGTTGTTGGCCGTAAATTGAGCATAAGTCTCATTATAGTATTTATTGACTTGGAGTTCTTTGTTTTGACTCTGGGCTAAGTAGTTCGGATCTTTCAACACCCTCGCATAAACAGAACTTGGATACTTATCCATGATCTTATCATAAAACATTTGAGCCTTGGAGTTATTACCTAAATCCTTGTGTGCCAAATACATAAAGTACCAAGAATCCACCTCATGTTTTGTCCCCGGATATCTCGTATTTAATTCTTCTAGTGTTTGAATAGACTTTTCATTTTTATCTAATCGATCTCTATATAAGGTGCCTAATTCAAATAGGGCGGTTTCAATTTTGTTATTAATGACCTGCTTTTCTTCATCTGTGCTTGGCACGCCTGTGAAATAAGCATTGATTTCGTCTTCCGTTAATGCTTCTTCATAGACAGAAGCATCGGCTATTTCATCATTGATGTCCCCAGAACTAGCGCTAGATCTTCGCCAATTATCTTCCAGTCTAACCCGACCAGGCCAAGTCTTGGCAAATTCCCTGCTGCCTCTTTTAATAGCCTTTTCGTTATAGGCAAAGAAATTACTTTTTCCTGCTAGATCCGCTCTAACATTACCAGCAGTGAGAGTTTTAGGAATTGGACCGTTAGAATTTGTAGAGGATTTACCATTACTGTTAGATGCTATTCCTTTAGCTGCCGCCAGTGCGTCATTTACTTCTTGGCGTTTCATCTTAGCCGCCAATTTTCGTCGTTCTTTATCTGTAAGGTTACTCATTCTTAATAAGCTATCTTGTAGCGTAATGAGTTCTATATTTTTAGCA
>CALJIY010000189.1 GCA_937973945.1 uncultured Saprospiraceae bacterium
GGAGGGATGCCCATTAATTGGTTCCGATTAATGTTGCTTTCCTTTATTATTACAGGGGCATTGGTGATGTATTTTTCTATAATGAGCTTGAAACGAGTAGAGGTAGATGAAGAGTTTTTTTACATAACTAATTATAAGCAAACAGCTCGCTATCCTTTTCATAATATAGAGAAAATAGAAGAGGCTTCTTATTTCTTATTTAGAGTCTTTCATCTAACTTTGAGAGAGCCAGGCGTTTTTGGCAAAAAATCTTTCTTTTTAGCTAGTAATAATCGATTGCAAAGAGCCCTCCACGAAGTACCAGAAATCAATGCAATGATTGTGAAGGATAAATAATTAATCATGGCAACACCTAAAACAGTAGCCTTTCATACCTTGGGTTGTAAGCTCAATTTTTCAGAAACATCTGCTATTGCTCGGCAGTTTGAAGGGGCAGGCTATGGACCAGTTAAATTTCAAGAAGGGGCGGATATTTATGTAATTAATACATGTTCTGTTACCGATTTTGCAGATCGAAAATGTCGGAAGGTCGTTCGTCAAGCGCTACGGCATTCTCCTAATGCTTTTGTCGTTGTAACTGGATGCTATGCGCAATTAAAACCAGAAGAAATTTCTGAAATACCGGGGGTCGATTTAGTATTAGGGGCCGCAGAAAAATTTAGAATACTAGACTATATAGATGATCTGTCAAAGGCATCAGATAAAGGGATGGTGCAAGCAGGAGATATAAAAGAAGCGAATAGTTTTACCAATGCTTTTTCTTTTGGAGATCGAACCCGCTCTTTTTTAAAAGTGCAAGATGGCTGTGATTATAAATGTTCTTTTTGTACGATTCCTTTAGCTAGGGGAAAGAGTCGAAGTGATACGGTGGAGCAGGTAATCGAGAATGCGCATAAGATTGCAGAAATGGGCGTCAGAGAGATCGTTTTGACAGGGGTAAATTTAGGAGATTTTGGGAATGGGACCGCAGTAATAGAGGGCGTAAAATCTAAGAAAGAAGCCATGTTTATTGATCTAATCAAAGCATTAGATCAAGTAGAAGGAATTGATCGTTTTAGAATATCATCTATAGAGCCTAATTTATGCACAGATGAAGTGATTGAATTTGTAGCGCAGTCTAATCGATTTGTGCCGCATTTCCATATTCCTTTACAATCGGGCAACAATAAGCAATTGAAAGCCATGCGCAGGCGCTACAAGCGAGAACTATATTCAGATCGAGTAGCAAAAATTAAAGCCTTAATGCCTCATTGCTGTATTGGCGTAGATGTGATTGTTGGTTTTCCAGGAGAGACAGCGGAAGATTTCAAAGAGACCTATCAGTTCTTAAATGACCTAGATATATCTTACCTCCATGTATTTACTTACTCGGAGCGGCCCAATACACTAGCGGCTGAAATGGAAGAGGTCGTGCCGGTACATATAAGACGAGAGCGAAACGAAATGCTCCGCATTCTATCTGAGAAAAAGAAGCGATTTTTTTACGAGCAATTTATTGGGCAAGAAAGAACCGTTTTATTTGAAAAGCACAAGGATAAAAACCTAATGAGTGGCTTTACCGATAATTACTTAAAAATTGAATTGCCGTATAATCCTGAATTGATTAATGAATTAGGTAAGGTAGAGTTGGCGGCTATAAATAAAGAAGGCAATTTTGAGGTAGGAAGTTTTGCGGGTGTTATTTAAAAATCTACAATCTCAATGCCCTCCACCGTTTCTTCAAACCATTTTACAGGTTTTTGAATCTTATCCCCAGTCTGCGTATCGCACTTAAAAAATAGATAATATAGTTGTCGATTGTCCTTAATTCGATCAAATAAATATTGGAGGCGTTCTTTACTTTTTTCTGGCTGTCCATACAGCGCAAATAGTCTCCAACAATAGTACGCCTCATCATGGACTTCTGTGATCGTCAGTAAGACCTCGTCTTGGATAAATTTTTCTAAGAACTTCCGAGCATATACCCCATGATGTTTTGACCAATCTCTAGGCGTATTCTTATCTTCAATATTTTTAAAAGTATCGTGCACAAAAGTAATAATTCGTAATTGTCGACGTACCTCCGTAGATATATCTAATTTATCTACATTTGCCAAAACTTCTGGTATGTGATAAAGTACCTGCCCCTCAGGATGCCCATATCTAGGCTTCCCGTATAGTAGTCCAATCTGAAAGTCAGGGTCAGCTAGGAATTGGCGCTCTAATTCCGTTTCTGGTTTAAGAATAGCTGCTATTTGATCTTCAGATATTTTTTTATTCATTATTTGTTAGAAAACGTGACTAGTAGGGCTTTTGTTTAGTCTCTTACTATGAAGTTATTTGACAAGAATAACTTTCTATACGGGAAAGTTAATTTCTTGTTAAGGTAAAAACATGCTAAAACGAAGTTGAGGGCCAAGCGTTATTTTAGGGCATAGAACCGCTTCAGAGCGTCATTTATCAAAAAAGCTCAATAAAGCGTAAATTTCTAATGTTTTTCCATATTAAACCAAGATTAAGTAATGAAAAATATATTCTCTTTTGTTTTAGCTGGTATTATTGGAGGATTGGTAACCCTTGGCGGGTTTCAGTTACTAAATCCAGTTAAGAATATAGAAAGCCCTCAAGTTAAGCAAGTAAATACCGTACCATTAACAAAACAGGTAGCTGCTGCTTCTTTAGATTTTACTTTAGCAGCTAATAGAACAATGCCTACCGTCGTTCATATAAAAGCTTCTAAGGCGCCTAGCACTTCTTCTAAAGATCGAGGTAATGATTTTGGAAGCATGTTAGAAGAACTTTTAGGAGGTGGTGGATTTGGTGGACCTAAAGGAGAACAAAAAGGCTCTGGGTCTGGTGTAATTGTTTCACAAGATGGTTATATCGTTACGAATAACCATGTTGTTGACTATGCAGATGAATTGGAAGTGACCTTATATGATGACCGTACTTTTAAGGCTAAGAAAATTGGGGTAGATAAAAGAACAGATTTGGCGGTATTGAAAATTGACGCGACCAATCTTCCTATTATTAAGTATGGCGATTCAGATAGAGCTAAAGTAGGGGAATGGGTTTTAGCAGTAGGTAATCCTTTTGATTTAACATCTACCGTGACGGCTGGAATTATAAGTGCTAAAGGCAGAGATATTGATATAATTAGAGCGAAAGGAGCTATAGAAGATTTTATTCAAACAGATGCAGCCGTAAATCCTGGTAATAGTGGTGGCGCATTAGTAGATTTAGAAGGTAATTTGATTGGAATTAATACCGCTATTTATTCTCCTGGATTTGGCGGGACCTTTGCAGGATATGCTTTTGCCATTCCGTCTAATATGGTAAAAGATGTGACTTCTAATATTATTGAGCACGGTGGACCAAGAGGCATGTTAGGCGTTAGTGTGCAAGATGTAGATCAAGAATTAGTAGCAGAGAAAAACCTTTCTGTTAGTTCGGGTGTTTATATAGCAGAAGTAGTAGATGGAGGTGCTGCACAATATGCTGGATTATTACCAAATGATGTAATTGTCGGAGTAGATGGCAAATCTATTAAAGACGCACCAGCCTTAATAGCTATCGTTGACAAAACAAAAGTCGGGGAAGTGATAGAATTGAAAGTAAATAGAAATGGCCGCACAAAGAATATACAAGTTGCCTTGAAAGCGGGTTAAAAAACCTGTAAATTTGTATTCATAAATTAGACTAATAAGATGCTCCAGTAAATATTTTTTTAATAATATTTATTTGAGCAATGAAGATATATAAGAAACTTGTTTAAAGTTGGTTTTTCGTTTTGTTTTGATGCGCCTACCTCTCTTATGAGGTAGGCTTTTTTTATTTCTGTTCCTGAAAAAGTTAATTGTTCTACTTATCTTTGAGTATTCAAATTTTGCCTACCTTTAGTTTCATAAAAAATCTTTGGAAATACTAAAAATATTTAACCACATAACATATTCTGTTATAGGGATTTCAATAGCTAATACATACTATTACTATGTGAACTATTGTGTCAATGTGCTTAGATAAACACGACCTATTTAGCTTTTAATTTATTATAGTCATTCAATGAATAATCGCATTCTTCAATTAGGCTTTTTCATAAGTCTTAGCATTTTATTATTACTATCTAGTTGTAAACACGAATATCAGCAAATGGTAGATCGAGAATTGGCCAGTGGCGTACGCAACGATAGTCTTTTTTTAGACATCTATTTAGGAATGGATAAAAAAGATTTCTTTGAATTATGTTGGGATATGAATAAAAAAGGCTTGGTACGGCAAGGGAACAAAAACACGACGGTACAATTCGATATGAATATTAATGACAAAAAAGCATTAGTTGATTTTTATCCAGATTTTTATCAAGAAAAAATTTATCAAATGCCTGTTACTTATAGTTATCAAAGTTGGTCGCCTTGGCTTAAGCATTTTTGGTCAGATACTTTGCAAGTAGAAGTATTGGATATTTATGAAAAGACTTATGGCGATTTCTTAGCCATTGAGCATCCTAAACTAGGGAATGCTTTTGTTCGAGTAGATGGCAACCGTAGAATTAGTATTTACAAAAAAGGAGATCAAGAGGTTCGGGTTATTTTCACAGACTTAATTACCGAGCCTAAAGTACCTAAAATAGATCGATCTTTGGCGGATAAAAATTTGCCTATTTGGTTACGGGAGACTAAATAGAGAGGTCTAGAGAATATTTTATGAACACGGAGACACAGGGGGCACGGAGGTTGTTATACTTATTATTTTTTCAAGCCTTCTACGTATTACTCTGTGTCTCCGTGCCTCTGTGTTCGATCTTACCTCCCCTTTTCCCCTTCACTCCGTTTCTCCTTAAAAATTCAGACTATGAGATTCTTTATACTCCTCTCATTATTTCTATTGGCTAGTTGCGCAAAAGACGCCTCAGAAACAACAGGTCCAAGACTATTCACCACACTAACTAGTACCGAAACGGGCATTGACTTCATCAATCAATTAGACTATAATAAAGATTTTAATATTTATACCTATCGAAATTTTTATAATGGCGGTGGTGTAGCTATTGGCGATGTAAACAACGATGGCCTGATGGATATTTATTTTACGGCTAATATGCAAGCGAATAAATTGTATCTGAATAAGGGGGACTTTCAATTTGAAGATATCACCAAGCAGGCAAATATTGGCGGCACGCGTGCTTGGTCAACAGGAGTGACAATGGCAGATGTAAACGGAGATGGTTGGTTGGATATATATGTTTGTAACTCTGGTGATTTAGATGGAGACAACAAACAAAATGAATTATTTATTAATAATGGAAATGCAGAAAATATAAGTTTTACGGAGCAGGCTGCGACTTATGGTATTGCAGATAAAGGATATGGCACACACGGCGTATTTTTCGATTATGATAAAGACAATGATCTAGATTTATATTTATTGAATAATTCCTATCGCTCTATTTTTGACTTTAATTTAAAAATAAAACAACGACCTATTCGGGATGAATTGGGAGGCGATAAGTTCTTTAAAAATGTGGATGGAAAATTTGTAGATGTTAGTGAAGAGGCGGGGGTCTATGGAAGTGAAATTGGTTTTGGATTAGGCGTAACAGTGGGTGATGTGAATAGAGATGGCTGGTTGGATATGTTTATTTCCAATGATTTCTTTGAGCGAGATTATCTATACATGAATCAAAAAGATGGCACCTTTAAAGAAGATCTAGAAAATCAAATGCTTTCTTTAAGTGGGGCCTCTATGGGGGCCGACATGGCAGATATTAATAATGACGGCTACCCAGAAATATTTGTAACGGAAATGTTGCCTGAAGATGATGCGCGCTATAAAACGAAAATGACTTTTGAAAACTGGGACCGTTATCAATACAATGTGGAGAATGGCTATTATCATCAATTCACTAGAAATATGATGCAATTGAATAATGGCGATGGTACTTTTAGTGAGATTGGCAGATTGTTAGGTGTCGAAGCATCTGATTGGAGTTGGGGTGCATTGATTGCAGATTATGACAATGATGGCTTGAAGGACTTATATGTTTCTAATGGTTTGTATAAAGATATTATCGACCAAGATTATATCAATTTTGTTTCTAATGAAGAAGTCGTAAAACAAGTCGTAACAAAAGAAGGGGTGAATTTTAAAAAATTAATTGATACCATTCCATCTACGCCTATCTCTAATTATTTATTTCAAAATCAAGGCGACTTATCTTTTAAAAATAGAGCAGCTGATTGGGGTCTAGCTACTCCCTCGCACTCTAACGGCTCTGCTTATGCTGATTTAGATAATGATGGTGATTTGGATTTAGTGGTGAGTAATGTAAATGCCGTTGCCTCTATCTATAAAAATGAAACGAATAACTTAAGCAATAATAACTACTTAAAAGTCCAGTTAATTGGAGAAGGAAATAATACGATGGCCGTCGGCGCAAATGTTACCGCTAAAGCAAATGGGCAAAACTTTTATATTGAAAATATTCCAATCAGGGGGTTTCAATCCTCGGTAGATTATCGCCCTAATTTTGGTTTAGGAGCCATTGAACAAGTTGATTCTTTAATCGTTCGCTGGCCAAATGATAAAGTAACTATTCTTACCAATGTAGCGGTCAATCAAACGCTTAGGCTTAGTCAAGTAGAAGGAGTCAAGCAAACAATTGCTTTTGCGAATGCAAAAACGACTGCGCCTATATTTGAAGAAGAAACAAGTACTCTACCGTGGTCTTATACCCATAAAGAAAACCGTTTTGTGGATTTTGATAGAGATCGTTTGCTATTTCATATGTTATCTACAGAAGGGCCAAAGATTGCTAAGGGCGATGTGAATGGAGATGGCTTAGAAGACTTTTTTATAGGAGGAGCTACCCAAAGTGCAGGTGCCTTATATGTACAGCAAGCGGATGGAAATTTCCAATCTACGAATCAAAATTTATTCGCTAAAGATGCCTTTTCAGAAGATACCGATTGCTTATTATTTGATGCAGATAATGATGGTGATCAAGACCTATATGTCGCACACGGAGGCAGCGAACATTTAAATAATTCTCAAACTTTAATTGACCAATTATATATTAATGATGGACAAGGGAATTTTAAAAAATCTCCTCAATTCTTACCTACCTTTAAATATGAAAGTTCGTCTTGTGTGCGAGCAGGAGATTATGACGGAGATGGGGACCAAGATTTGTTTGTCGGGATTCGGGTCGCGCCAGGCTTATATGGGCAACCGACCAATGGCTATATTTTGATCAATAATGGGAAAGGACAATTTACAAATATTACTAAAAAAGTAGCGCCGCAATTATATAATATTGGCATGATAACCGATGCCTTGTGGATAGACTATGACCAAGACGATGATCAAGATTTAATGGTCGTGGGAGAGTGGATGGGAATTAAAATTTTCCAAAATACAAATGGACAATTTAAAGAAGTGGGGAAGCAATCTGGTTTAGCGAATACCAGCGGTTGGTGGAATTGTCTTAAGGCTGGAGACTTTGATAATGATGGTGATCTGGATATAGTCGTAGGTAATCACGGACTCAATACCCGCTTTGCCGCAAGTACTAAAAAGCCATTACAATTAACCGTTAATGATTTTGATCGCAATGGTACTCCTGAACCAATACTCAGTCAATACAACGGCGATAAAGCCTATCCTTTAGTACTGCGCCATGACTTAGTCATGCAATTGCCTAATCTCAAAAAACAATACTTAAAGTATTCTAATTATAAAGAACAAACCATTCAAGATATTTTTCCACAAGAAGCTTTACAGGGAGCGATTCATAAAGAAGTGCAGCACCTAGCTTCTTCTTTACTAATCAATCAAGGCAATGGTAACTTTGAAATTCAGGACTTACCAAAGAAAGCACAGCTATCGCCTACCTATGGATTATTGGTAGAAGATTTTGATGAAGACGGAAATTTAGATATTCTCTTAGGAGGTAATTTATATGGGGTAAAACCTGAAGTGGGACGCTATGATGCGAATTATGGATTACTATTGAAAGGACGAGGGGATGCTAGTTTTGAATCCGTTCTATCTAAAGATTCTGGTTTTACTACGAAAGGAGAGGTACGAGATATTACGAGTATTAAAGTTGGTGAAAAATCTTTGATTTTAGTTGCTAAAAATAATGCGCAGATGCAGATCTTTGATTGGAAGTAAATAGGTAAACAAAAATAAAAAACATAATTAGAATTCTATTTAAACATATAGGCACATAGCCTATTTGGACTATGTGCCTATATGTTTAGATAAAATCTACATTATAATGCCGACAATTCTTCCAATGCCTCCTTTGCTGTTTCACTGTCTGGATCAAGCTCTAATGCTTTTTTATAGTTTTCAATAGCTAAGTCATTATTTCCGATTTCTTTATATGCTTCTCCTAAACTATCATAAGGCCCAGCCTCTTTAGGATAGGCAAGTGTGTTAATGGTGAATACTAAAAGCGCTTCTTCTTTTTTACCTTGTGCTAATAGTACATAGCCATAGGTATTTAACTCATAGTAATTGTTGCTATTATGGGCGATATACCTTCCGTATTTCTCTTGCTTTTCTCTGACTTCTTCCAGTTTTCCCTCTTCAAAAAAATAATCTAGCATGGTCACCATTTTATAGTTAGGAGGGCTAGGTAACTCATGCAGAATTTGAGCTATGTCTGTTTCTAATGTCGCAATAGGTGACTCTACAATTCTACCAATTTCTTTTCCGTTTTTATAGAAGATAAAGGTGGGCACTCTATGAATATTTAACCCTTTTTCTTCTCTATTTGGTCCTTGTTTATACTGTTTGTCTTCTCTGTACAAATTAATTAATTGTAGTTGCGATTCTTTCATACCTATAGCGTCCATAATTTTATAGAACTTAGGAATTTCCCGTTTGCTGTCTCCGCACCAAGTCCCCATAAATGCTAGTACTTCTAAACCTTTTACTTTTGGCTTACATTTTTTTACAATATTAGCCTTAGGCTCATACGCTGAATATTTTTTCTGAAACCATTCTCCAAAAGGAGCTTGTGCTAGACCTTGTCGATTGGTGGTGCCAATCAATTGTAGTTTGCCATCCTCGTCTGTAAGTGTTTGATTGATAGGGGGCGTCGTCGTTTCTAAAATAGCTTTTGGACTACTACAAGCCATTAATAAAGTTAACAGGATCATTGAAAAGAAATATAGAATAGTTCTCATGTCTTTTACATTGTTTTGAAGTGGGTGAAATAGGGATGGTACGTAGTATCCCTTTAATGATAAGACAAAAGTATTCTAGAACTAGAGTGATTGCTCTCAATAACTTGTTAAGAAAGGTCAATGATTTGTTAATGGGATTTATTGTTTTATCGTTACTTAACTAAAAGAAACGGACGAATACTAAAAGAATAGTCATATGCCTTAGCAGGAATTGTATATTCTTGATGCACTAATCGCCCCCAAGAAGTATCGCCACCAACGCCCATTTGCAAATGATCTATATTCCATTGTACCTCTTTGTCTGTTTGTATATATGCCCCATGCTTGGAGGTGACAGGCACTAAACCAGAAGCAGAAATACCTCCATCTTTTCCTGCCACAAAATCTAGCTCCGCAGTGCTAAAAGGCCAAACACTACCATTGAGTAATTGCCCATCCGTAGGTTGTACTAGGAGATTCAAAAGATTCGAAGAGAGTTGCATCCATCGAAGGTCTGTTTTATTACCTGTTTCTTGTGGGCGAGAATATCGATGAAATTGGTCTTCAATCTTTCCTTTATGGATGCCTATTTTACCTGCTGTCTTTCTATCCCAATAGGTTTCTTGTGGTCCTCTGCCATACCAAGAGGTAGTTGTGTAATTATTAGGAAGATTTAGAGAGACGCCAATTCTTGGAATATTTGGGAGGCTGTCTTTTAATGCTTGAAAATGATAGTCTACTAACAGTTCTCCATTAGGAGAAAGCGTATAATCTATACTTAATGCAGCGATATTATTTGGGAAACTATAATTGACTGTATAAGCGATTCCTTTATTTGATTTTGTAGGTTTCTTTAGTAATGTACTTTTTAAATTGCTCGTCGCATCCTGCCATATAATAGCCCACTCATGCATACTATTTCCTAAATCATTATCCGTAGGGGCTCTCCAGAAATTGGGTTGCATGGCTTGATTTGTTATTAGTTTTTTCCGATAAGACCAATGAATGATTGCCCCTGTGCTTTTGTCAATTCTTAAATCTGTATTTTTTGTTTTTATTTGATAGAAATCCGTTTTGGTTTTTACTTTTATTCTGCCTTTTTGATTAGTCGATATTAGATTTGAATTTGATTCTTGTAGTACAAACTGTTCAAATGCTAATTCATGATTCTTCTCTAATAAACCTATTTTTTCTTTCGTCAGAATCTGCACCAATAAAACATATTCTTTTTCTTTCGAGAACGTTTTAATTGGCGGCTGAAATTTTTCTATTGCCTGTGCCTCAATAAATACACTTTCTGCTAATCCATCTTGAATAACAATTCCATCTTCTAGCAACTGCCATTTTAAATACACTTTTTCTAAAGGTGCAAAGAAATTTTTGTTTTCTATTATCAAATAGTTAGAATTGGTTTCCCATTTAAATCCCACACTTTGATATATTTTTTTTACTTCTGACAAATGAGGATGAGGGTTTCGATAGGGATCGACTAAGCCATTATTTAAAAAATTTCCATCTGTAGGCAAGTCAGGATGATAGTCATGTCCATAAGCTAAAAAGGCCTGACCATTTTCATCTGTATATTACTACCTAAATACTAATTTCTCCAATGTTGGTAGTCATCAATTCAATTTTAGTGATAATTTCGCTTGGGATGGCACAGAAAATCTAATTGTTGAATTTACGCATAATGGTG
>CALJIY010000190.1 GCA_937973945.1 uncultured Saprospiraceae bacterium
TCAATATTGTGGGTATTGACCATCTCGTCTAAACAGTTCCCTTCTCCTAAATGAGCATTGTCTCCTCCACATTCTTCAATATTATCATAATTCCAAAGGTAGAAGCTAAGATTACTATTATCTCTGTAATCGACAGAAGAGTTTTGACTTAAACGATGACCAATCGCCGCATCCCAAGGTGTGGTATTGAACCAATTCCATATGGAACCATAAGTGTCTTGGTTTCCATCAGGTGGGTTTTGACAAGCCATTAAAGCACTAAAATCAATATCTGATCTTGTTGTAGCTCCTGCTTTTGAGACTTGGAATTTATCTAATTGAGCATTCGTTGCATCAAGGTCTAAATCTAAATTTGAAACAGTTGCAGCTCCTTCGGTATCGTCAACAAGAAACCAACTAAAAGACCAACGGCCTAAGTTGTCTATAGCGGCTTGATCTGTTATTACAAAATATTCATAATGAGTCAAAGTATCACCAGGTAGAAATCTGGTTAAATCAACTGCACCGCCTGCTGCAATTAAACTTTCCTTGGTGTGCTGAGTAGTGGCTGTTTTATCTGTATATCCGAAGTTGCTACGTTGAGAACTATGTATACCTTGCTCTACAATACAAACACAGTCCGAACAATTTGGATCTGCTCGAAAGGTTACATCTCTGCATGCTTTTAAAATTTCACAACCTCCCTCGCAATCAGGGCAACTAGAAATCACTTGCTGTGTCCCAGTAAAATAACCTATCGGGGCACAAAGACAAGAGTCCATTGCAATCGTATATTTATAACAAACATTCATATCATCGGACCCTCTATTTAAAACTAAGGTAGCACTCTCATCATCTGCTTTCGTGAAAGTGACATCTGTGTCTGCAATAGGGGTATAAGTCGCCCCTCCATCATTAGACCAACTTGCAGAATTAGCACTAAATTCAATATCCTGCATAAATCGAGGTGCTCCCGTAAAATCAACTTGAAGAAAATTATTCGCACCAGAAGGGCAATCTTCAATATTTAATTTTTCAAAAGTATAGCAAAATTCTACTTCTAAAGCGGATGAATCGGTACTAAGTGTATTTGTATTATCACTATACGTCCCAAAGTCGTAACCAAAAACGCCCGTACTACCAAATTCTGCCTCAGTAGGATTTGAAACGCCCGTTGCCCCATAGATCAAATCAAAAGCATCAGGTACAGGAAAGTCCTTAAAAGTATTTCCACAATTGGTTTTTCCTTCCACATAAAATTGAACATCTTCACAATTGATATTCGCACAATCTCCCTCTCCAATTCCACAAGTTACTTCTATAGTTACTTCTGCGCTAATGCTCGTATTGCCTAATAAGTCATCATAAAAACCATCTCCATCATGATCCACTAAACCAAGACTAGGATCTGTGTTTGAAGTAAAGTCTATATTAATATCATCTCCTACCCATTCGTAATAACTTGAAGGAATAATAATTCCCCCAACTACCACATTAGCAACTTCAAGATTTGGTTTATCACAGGTTTGAAAGCCGATCTGTAAATCTGTATAAGTATTTTGATCTGTATTTGTATTAGGGTTTGTTACGGTAATGCTCACAGTACCTGGATTACCGCATATTTCAATTCCTTCTGCATTTAAAGCCGCTGTTGCCGTTGCAGGTAAAGAACCTGATGGCCTCACTTTAATAAAAGAGGTTTGACTAGACGATCCGCAATCCATATCATCACAACCCCATCTAGCAAGGTAATTAAAAGGAATATCCGCATTTTCTGGACAAGCATTAACTGTATAGCATATTTCTACTTCCACTACCTCGTTGGTATTCATTTGATTATCTGTAGGATTATTCAAAGAATTAGCAGGGAAGTAGGTGCCGTCTATATTTAGGGAAGTAGTAAGTGTGCCTGCATCGTATAAAATATCACCACTCGGCACCGGCATATTATTGACTTCCATGCTCGACAATACTAAATCTCCTCCAAACAATTCTAGGCCTACAATTTCAAATCTAAAGCTATCTAAATAGGAACTTAGACCATCCTGTGAAAGCTGAATTGTTTGACAGGTAGGTGCGCCTAAAGTTGTTACAGTAGCATCAACTGGACTTATTGGTGAAAGCATATTCAATACGGAAATATGCACGGATGAATTAAACTCTTCACTTGGGGTAAAGGAATCACTACATTTATGAACAACATTGAATGTATCTATATACGTGTATCTATAATTGTAATCAAAAAATAAATTCTCTGTTTTA
This sequence comes from uncultured Saprospiraceae bacterium, assembly GCA_937973945.1. Classification (GTDB taxonomy): domain Bacteria; phylum Bacteroidota; class Bacteroidia; order Chitinophagales; family Saprospiraceae; genus JAFMDF01. The sequence continues at coordinate 2,242 of CALJIY010000190.1, forward strand.
TCTACCTCACAATTTGCTCTTACACCGATGTTTACAATGACTAAACTATCACCAGTAATACCATCTACTAAGAAAGTAGGTCGAGTAGGATCTGGATCAGCGGCAGTGATTGAAGTTCCTCCTAACTGCGCATACTCCCAACCAGCATATTCTATTCCATCTGGAAAATCTATTTCAAATTCGAAGCCTTTAATTTCGCCAGGGTCTCCTGTGAATAAGATCATCGACAAAGTATCCGCAGCGCCACAAACATTTAAGTCATCGATTTGGGGATAGCCAGGTACGTTTCGTAAGTCTATAAATTCAATATCTGGGCAATCTCCCGTCATTTGTATTTGGAGCGGTTGTTCTACACCTAATACCGATCTTTTGTATTGGCGTACTTCCTTTACAATTTTGTCTTTATCGTCTGGTGGTTCTTCCTCAGATGATTTTTCTACTGATATTGGATTCAGGAAGTTTTTATATAAGGTCAGATAATTTGGAATAAGGCCTGTAATAGCAAGGGTCGTGTTGAATTTTGTGGATTGATAAGAAATTAATGTATTCTTATACTCCTTTTTATACTGGTCTGTATCAATTTTCTGGCTAGTTTTAAATAGAGAAAATTGTTCTATTTTACTATATAGGTCATAGAATGGCTTATTAATATTTGCTTGAATCAAAATTAAAGCAAGAACCATTATAGTCCAAATAGTAATTACTTTTGTAATATTTCTCATACGAATTAAATTAGATACGCTGTAGAATAGGTTTCTATTACCCAAGGATTGGATATAAGGCATTAATGATTCTTAATTGGAGGTAGGAGGAAAGGAGGAAAATTTCGTATAAAGATAAGTCTCAAAGCCTTAACATAAATTTCTTTTACCGAAAAAACGTGACAGGATAAGTCAGGGCAATACAAGGAAGGGCAGGACATATTATTATAATCATGTCATAATTTAAACCAACGTCTGGGCTATGCACTGATTTTTTGAACCTGCCTGCCAAGGCACACAGGCAGGGAAAACTAGCAAAAAAATCTAAATTTCATATAAGTATTCCTTATTTAGAAACAAGTCTAGTTCCGAAGTTAAAATATGTATTTTTTTCTTGTACATATCTTAACTTCAGGACTTGTTGGCTAGATTATGATGTTGTTTAAATTTCTAATTAATCCTATTCTATGGGGATAGCGAATAAATAAATCAATCTCCTCTTTTCAAGGTAACATTCACTGGTAAACAAACCTCTTCACAACATACATTATCGGGAACCACTACCGTCGTAGAAATTGCTGGACATTGACTTGTACTAGAAGATGCTTTTACAATATACGTTCCAGGACCAGGAGCAATGTAAATATTGCTAAAACTACTGAATGTTAAAAACTCATTGCCGGTACTCGTCTCATACCAAGCATACATATCCCAACCAGCATCCGCTGTTAGGATCGGTGCACTAAATGGCACATAACATTCGATCTCATTCGGAGATATATTGATCGTATTATTTGGATAATAAGTTACCGGATATTCTAAAGTAGTACTACATGCGCCATCGTTATAAGTTACTGTTGCTTCAAAAGTTACACTCTCTGTAAGGTTACAAATTTCTACTTCGAATGCAGATGGATCATCTACCATTGTACTTGGTGCCCATTGTACGGTCATACCAGTCGTCGCATCATTTGGTACGGTCACTTCTAAAGAGATACATGCTGTACCACAGGCAAAATCATCTCCTTCAATAGTAAAATCTGAAGCGCCAACATTCCATATTTCTATGGACTCTGTCACTTCACAATTCCCTGTGCCTGTTGTAAAATCTACCTCCCAAGGGGCATCAATGCCTACTCCATCTGGTAAACAAATAGAAACCGTACTACCCGTTTTTGTAACTGGACTAGATCCTTCAAAAGGAATAGCTGCCCCCTCTAATCTAAACTCTGAGGTACCCCAGTTCCAACTGTCTGGCTCCGAGGAAACTCTAAAATATTGAGCTACAACCGGTTCTGCCAAAACCGTTTCTTCAATAATAGCAGAAGTAGGAAGAAAGGCTCCTGTTTCTGCTAAAGTCCAGTTTGTCCCATCATCGGAATACTCCAATTTTAATATTCTACCTCCATAAACATGAATAACATTATTCCAACCAGTAACATCTCCTCCTCCCATATATATCCTCTCAACTTGAACTGGATAGGGGTAAGAAGCAACAATATAGGCATCACCAAATCCAGCGGATTGTTCTGGAAATAATAAATTATAATCGCCATTACCCACGCTATTATCTGTAAGATCTTTATAAGTAGTGAAATCCATGGTAGGTCCACCACTTGGAAGCGTATAGGAGTCTGCCTTATTCCAATTAAGTGTGGCTTTGTATTCTATTCCAGTTGCACCTCTCAAAGAATCCGAAGAGACACTAACAAAATCACAAACTTCTATATCAAAGCATTCTCCTGGACACATGGCTATTGGTTCGGTATAATCTCGTAATGCTTTTGTAGCAATATTATTGAAATATTTTTCTTCTCGATCACAGGTACAGCTTGTATTATATATGACTTCAAATAATACTGGACAGGATTGATCCGCAGCTACTAATATGTTCCCTGAAACAATAATCGCACTTCCGTCTGCTACAGAAAAGGTCCCATTTTCTGTTCCTAGTAGATTATCTACATTGGAATTGACAGATTGATCTCCATCTACATCTTCATAAAAATTAACCGTATATGATTGATTGGATGCAGTCGGTCCATTATGATTGATCGTCCATTCATAATATAAATCCATAGTTGATGGATCTGTAGAACAATCCGTATACACCACTAAATCATCTGCTATAAACGGTGGCTTAATTTCTATATTGATCGAAGGATTTAAGCTATTTTGTACAAATACACTACAATTTGATGGCGGCCCTGGTGAACAAGTTACCGCATCTACGACACTTTTAATATCTACCAATACAGGTACATCGCCACAAGCTGCATTCACGTCAACGGCTGCATCAAATTCTACTTTCATTGCTTGGGAAATTCCAATTGGAGGAGAGACAAAACAAATTTCTGTAGACGTACCAATGACCGTCACTAGTTCACTGGCAATTGTATAACCTGCTGGTTGTATCACGATTGCGGAGTTGGGAATATATTGTAAACTTTCTGGCAAAGTAATACAGGTATGCACACTATCAGATGTAGGGTTATCACTGGTATTCAATGCTGTAATACCAAAGGTATTCACGGTAGCCATACAATTTAATTCCTCTGGATCAGCAATTACTAATAACTGGGCATTGTCACTCGGATTTGCTCCATTGATAATTAATGGTGGACTATCTACTATACCAGATGATACAAGGGCATCAGAACAAGGATCAGCCGCTAAGGTTTCTGTCTGTAATTTTGATCCAGATAAAAACTCATTGCAGTTAGTCGTCGCCTTAAATCTAAAGGCTACTTTGTTCTCATCTTCTGTTGCATTTGCCACAGATACTCCCTCTAAACCTGTAGAGTTGATTACACTACTCCATAACAAATCATCTGAATAAGAGTAGGAATTTCCGGATACGATATCTGGATTCGGGATAGAAGTATACGTACCAAAAGTTGTTGGTCCACCTGGATAGGAAACTTCCCATGATCCTGGAACGATTGTTAATCCTGGCGGAATAATAAATTCAGGTATTAAATCTAATAAGATTAATTGTTTAACATTTTTGACACGCACATTGAAAGTCATTTCCTCACATAATTGTGGGGAGACTGGAAAATCAAACCATTCTGTTTGTAGCCCTACTTCTCCAGAAATATAAGCATAACAAGCCTGAGTAATACCACATCCAGCAGCTGCAGAAAGCGCTGCGCGAAGTTCCATAGATCCACATCCACTAATAGTAGAAACACATATGGTTGGTGGTAAATCTGTTGGATCTGGACAATACAATAAAGTAGTGCCTACATATATCGTCGTACATTCCTCTGGTGCAAAAGTTTCTGAAGGAAGGGTGACGGAATAGATTTTTTCTAGACCATTATCTGAAATTAGCGACCATGTAAGCGGTGTAGTCCCACCTGCATCTGAATAGACATCTTCTAGCCTAACACTTATAGGTATAGTAATAGAAGCACCAACTCCAGTTGCTGTTTCTGTTAGATCAGGATTACAAATATCAATCGCCTGAATTTCCTCACTGATGCCAGGGCTGCCAGAAGCTAACAAATCAGATGCTCCTAAACCCAATTCGGTAGTTGCAGGGGCAATAGGCGTGCGGGTATCATTAATTGCTACATTTGGACCTAGATTCCCTAAAGAATTAAATAGACTATCTTTGATGTCATTGATCCAAACCCCAGGAACGATATTGCAAATTTCATCAGTATCAGTACTTGAACAAAGGTAATGGCAATCTTCAGGGATTGTTTCACACATATATCCATAGTCATAAACCATTTGGTAATCCAATACATTAATTAACTCTGGACAGGTCAAGCAAAAATCATACTTTATAGTTAATGAATCCATTGCAACATTTCCTAAACCTAATGCCATGGCCCCCGCATTTTTGGGATTCCAGATCAATTTGCCCTGTGTTCCACTTTCTATTCCACATACATCATCTGCATAGCCTGTAACAGAAACACAAAATAAATTATTTGTAGAATCTGGACTAATAGGTATGGACATTGGAATACCATTGGCATAGTTGATGACTTCTCCATCTCCACAGTAAGCCATTGGAGCATATAAAGGGTCAATAATATTCTGAATGTTGAAAACAGGCCGAAATTCATCTGTAAACCAATCTATTGGAATTTCTGGATTCATATAGAAGGTATGTTCTATGGAGCCACCACAGGCATCCAGGTTCACCTCAGAAATAGATGATACAAAACCTGGACAAGTACCTTTGTATACAGGATTTACTGCACAGTCATCAGCAGCTCTTGTATTACAAACACCTCCCCCATTTTCATCGATCATATCTATATAGGCAGTTACATTAATTGTATGGTCTTCCGAAGCAGGACCAGGATCCAGTCCAGCAGATATATATGCTTGCCGATAAGGATTTTTCATCATCTCTTGGCTATACTTTATTCTAATAGTATCTCCTGCTGCGTAATTAGTAGTAGCAAAAAATTCATCTAAACAATCTCCTCCACCTCCAGATACTTCATACCCTCTACATTCATCAATACGTCCATAATTGTACAATACAAATCTTGTAAATGTTCCATCATAGACATCTACCGAACTATTAGAACAACCTGTTATATGCCCTCCTCCTTCCCATGGAATTTTTTCAAATCCATGGTTGAATCCATAGCCTACACATTCCGATAAATCAGATAAATCTAGAATTTGTCTATCGGCATAAGGAACGCCTACTTTTTGCACAGATAATTCTATTAATTCATTAGAACTTGGATTCGGCATTAATTCAGCGCCAATTATAGAGCCCCTATAAGGCGTGTTACCAGTGTACCATTGTTCCAAAGTTAATCTTGCCTTTTCGACATTGTCTAGTAAATGTTGATCTGTAATGATATAGTAATAGTCAACGACCATAGTATCACAGGGTAAGAAGCGGATCTGATCATCCAGACTTACATCCTCTCTTTTTACTTGAGTCGTTTTAGTTGCATCAGTATAGCCATAGTTCTTTCTGTATAATTCTCTTAAATCCCCTTTTATTGGACAAATACAATCATAATGTTCCGCATTACCATAAAAGGTCGCCGTACGACAAGCTCTTACCATATCGCAACCATCGGGTCCACATGAGACATCGTTACAACGCTCTAATACTTGCTGCGAACCGAACCAATAGGCAGGTGGCGGACACCATGTGGAATCCATTTCCAATACATATTTATAACAAACATTTGCAGCAGTTGAACCTAAGGCAATTTGTAGTTGTCTAGTATCAATCCCCATGTTGATCCAAGAAGTATCCGTAGCTAGATTAGCCGTAGTCGTATAGTTGGCGCCCCCATCAACAGATAATTCTGCTGATAATAAATCGATATCGTATATATAGCCTTCACTTCCACTAAAGGTAATTTGCAAGAAAATTTCATTATCTGTACAATTATTAAAATTTTCAGAAGCGAAATCATAACAAAAAATAACCTCTTGTGTACTAGCTGTTGGATTAGGAGTAGTTGCTGTGCCTAGATCTCCAAAATTACCAAAATCATAGCCTGATAAATTTGGACTCGCAGTAGGGATTCCATATTCATTTGGATTCGACACCGCAGTTGCTCCGTGCGTAATTGAAAAGCCACTTATGCCTGTTGGATAGGATTTAAAAGCATTCCCACAATTCGTAGATCCTGAAATATAAAACTGCGTAAATGGACAATCATTGGAAGGACATACGGAGGAGGATGGATCTGGAATATCTACCCCACACTCTACTCCTAAAAACATAGATAAAGTCAAGGATGCGCCCCCGGCAAGATCATCAAAAACACCATCACCATCCAAATCTTCTAGCCCACCAGTACCATCTATATCTACACCAGCAGGAAGTGCAGAGAAGTCTACTAATAAGTCATCTCCTACCCAACTAAATGTTGAAATTGGTAATAAAGTAGTTCCTACCATTACTTGTGTCAAAGCTAGATTTTCCGTCTCACAGGTTTCAAAACCAGCACTCACATCGGTGTATTTATTTTGATCGGTATCTGTATTCGGGTTCGTAATCGTTACACTTACTTCTCCATCAGCGCCACAGACAAAAGGCGAACTAACTAAAGTCGTCGTTGCAGTAGGCATTAGAGAACCAACAGGTTGGATTAAGATAGTAGAAGTTTGGGAAGAGGACTGACAAGCTTGCTCCTCACATCCATAGGTTGCAACATAAGTAAATGGTAGATCGCTGCCTTCTGGACAATTATCAATACTGTAGCAAACTGTTATATCTATTATTTCGTTGGTATTAAATTGAGTATCATCTGGATTCGCTAGCCGATTGCCAACAAACATGCCTCCATCAATAAGCATAGAAGTCGTCATCGTTGCAGCATTATAAGTAGAGGATACCGCATGGGTACCATTGGCAGTAATCGAATTAATATTAAATCCATCCCCTATCGCTAATCCTTGAATATCAAATGTAAAGCTGTCTACATAAGAAGCGATGCCATCTTGAGAAATGCTGATATCTTGGCAAAATTCTCCACCGACACTAGTCATCGTTATTACTTCAGGAGCTAGTGGTGACAAGACATTTAATACAGGTGTATGGATAGCAGAATTGTATTCTATTGGTGGTGTATACATTCCAGTACATTCATGCAAAACACCAAAAGTATCTATATAAGTGAATTCATAGGCAAAGTCTATCAATAACAAATCTAAAATATTAACATCACAATTTGCGGACAATCCTATATTGACGACTATTAAACTGTCTCCATCAAAACCTGTGATATTAAATTCTGGTTTGGTTGTACTTGGGTCTGTATTAAATATACCAGTTCCTTTATTATCTGTATGTTCCCAGCCAGCATAGTTGACACCTTCTGGTAAATCCAATTCCATCGCAAAACCTTTGATATCTCCTAAAGCACCGGAGTAGATAATTAGTGAAAGTGTGTCCGCTGCACCACAAACCGTTAAATCGTCTAATTGAGAAAACCCTGGTATATTGCGCAGGTCAACAATTTCAATATCTGGACAATCACTGTTGTCCATGAATGTGGGTTGGTCGAAATTGGGGAAAATCTTTTTGAGTTGTTCTAACTTATCAGATGGTGGATCTGACGTTGCATTGCCAAACAGTGGTAAACAGATACTACCTATAAAAATAGACAAATAGACAAAGTAGCTTTTCATACAAATGAAAGGTTAGAATATCCAAGAGGAAAAGTCATACCAATTCTCTATCAAAGACAAAACCAATAGTCTTTAATCAGAGCCAACTGTAGGGACTTTATGAATATTATTATTTAATATTTTGTTCTAATGACTTCCTAAAAATGAAGTGGAGATTTCATTCGATCTAAGTATGTAATATTTGAGTAAACAAAATTCGAGCGGGATCAAACGATATCTCTATTAGGTGGGGGATTATAGGTAATCGGCTCAAATAGTATGCCATGGATGCCCAACCCATAATATAAGTGTAGAAAGTGTTTAATCAGGGTTTTGAATAGTAATTATCGCAGGTAAACACGAATTATCACATTTGATTTGGAGTAAATAATCTTCTACTTCTCCTGATCTTATCAACCCATAAGGAGACATATTATCAGTAGTACTCAATCGAATTCTAAACCCAAGTAAACTATCTATTTTTGCACCTGCTGGGACCGTAATTTCAAGTGTATTTGGGAAGCCAATACTATCATCTAAATCAATAGGCATCTCATTCGCGTCCAAGAAATCTCCATCTCCGTTCCAATCAATCCAGGCTTCTAAATGGGCCAGCTCTCCTGTGGTATTTAATACTGATATTGGTAATCTAAATGTTGAGTTGGGTGTAATATCTAAGCTTGGGAAAAAGACCACTCCATCTTCATCTACTCCATCTCCCAAAGCATCACTACTTGGATTTCCATCAAATTCTCCATCTACTGATACGCCCAATTGTAGACCTGGAATAATCATATGTCTAGGTCCATTGGAAGAAAAAAGGGTTTGATAATCATCTGTTGCAATAGCAGTAGAATTATCTGGCAAATCTCCATAATCACAATCTGTTATTACTACCTGAACGGTATCCTTACTAATACATCCTAAATCATCTAATTCTGTAATAATATAATCTTGACTAGTCCCTGGATTAACAATTGGATTTAAACAAGTCGTACAGTTAATCGCTATATCTGGTGACCAAGTATATTGACTAGTGCTATTCGTGAAGGCACTTAAAGTAATCGTTTCACTAGGACAAGTACTGGTATCTTGCACTGTTGCTAGCACTGAAGGGCTAAAAGAAAAAGTATCAAATGCAAACAGCAGAGTATCACATGTACAAGATGAGGTATTAGAAATCACCCCTACTACTCCATTGGAAAAATCGCATGCGGCAAAAGAAAAGTCTGAACTAAAAGGGATCGTTTCTCCCGTCAAAGCAGGGCCTTGTATTTCAACAGAATCTAAGATAGTACCGAAAGCATCTCCAGATAAATCTGCACAATAAAAATGTATTTTATAGCTATCTGAGGACAATAAAACACCTTCAACAACTTGTATATTGGCATTCCCAATAGTGAGAAAAGTACTATCTGGACATAAGACCGCTTCATAATTATTTAATGCTAATAATGGTTTTGCAATCACCATATCCAAACTACTATTCCCCGTGACTACTTTAGAATTCAAACAGGTAACGCCATCACACATCAAACCAGTTATCACTGCGGTTGATAAAACTTCAACCGTAGGTGCACCACACACCATATCAAGAGTAGATGCTATATCAAAATTGAAAGTAAATCTAGGGTTCGTCAAACCAACAGGATAAGAAAACACAATTACTTCTTGATTTAATTCTTTTCTTGTCTCCACATAATTAGGACATACACTACTTGAGCAAGCTAGATTTCCTTCATAAATAATTCCTTCTGGTAGATAAACAAAAAGAGAATCTTTATCTCCAGTGGTACCTCCAGATAAAAAGACATCTAATGCTAAGTTTTTGGATTCGTTACAATTGCTAAAAGTGTTATTAGGAGAAAAAACTGTAGTCATAGACGTAGAGTAAGGAGAGATAGCTCCTTCAATGGTATAGTTGGAACTTTTAACTATTTCTCCAAATCCGCCTGCTTGTTCTCCACACTGCTCGTAAGCAAATACACGCATTCTAAAGGGGCGGTTACTGGTCATAGCACAAGTGGATTTCATTTTCCAACGCAGAATAAATTCATTCATAGATGGGTCTTGTCCTGCACCTATCAAACCATCATTTTTAAAATTAGTGGAATCAATATCTTCTAAATGAATTTTGAAATTATTTCCATTAGAATAGGCAAATGTCGTATCTGCTTCCATATTCCATGGACGAGGGCTGTTTGCTGCATCGACTCCTTCTACCTCTATAGTACCAGAGCCAAGTATATATTCTAAACCTGTTCCTCCATTAGGTAATAAAACATTAAAATTAATATCATGCAAAGTTCCTGCATCGGCGCTAATAAATCTAACCTCCACCGGAAACTCCTCACACATATCTATAGTCGTTTTATTATAAGTTCCTGAAGTAGGATCAGTTGGATCAATTGGCGTATTCGCTAAAGGGGTAATCGTCGCAGATACAGTAGCATCTTGATCATGTATCTCTACTGTTGTGGATTGCATACAATCAATTACCTCCTCTGCATTGCTTGGATAGCCTGCGCAAGACCAGCCAAAATCAATATCTAAGACCTCATCTGAACAACTACTATAGGTCGAATATATTCTCATGATTTTACAAGTCGCTCCTTCTAGATTTCCCATTTGGACTAAAGTATTTCCATTTCCAAAATCTAAAGTATCGACAACATTAGCAGTACCAGAGGATATATCCACGATCGAATCAATTACCAGTCCAGCCGCATTATCTTTTATCATTAACCAAGTATAATCTACATCAAGGATCGCCGTTTCATTACAAAGTTGAATATCCCAATAAACGGAACTAGAATAACCTTGCTCAATTTGATTCAAGGGAGTCAAGGTAAAGGAGGGCGCGACGTATTCCTCTAATTCTGATTTGGGTTCATATTCAGAAAAAACGACCTGATTAATTGGATCTGCATACAGGTAATGGGTTAAATAACCCGTAGCAGGAAAAGTGTAAGGGCCTCCTGATTCTGCTAAACAATTAGCTTTGACACTTATTTGAGGTCGAGGATAGTGTGTCCCTCTTGTATCATAAACTTCATAATCTGGATTACTTATGACTACCAGATCTCCTGCTTGATTAAAATAATGAGAAAAAGTGGAAACAATCCCTTGAGGAACAATGTCTCCAGTAAATTCAAATTCGTCAGGTAAGGTATAAATGATCGAATCTATCCGATATACAGGTCGATATTCGTCTGGAAATGGATCTCCTGTAGCCGAACCTATGGCAAATAATGGTTGTATCGGAATAGTTTCACAGCCTAAGGAAAGTACACGATCAGTCTGCGAAAATCGAATACCTGGATATTCGTGATATAGAATTCCTCCGTAATTATCACAGAATATTTCATTTCCTAAATCATCTAAATAAAAGTGCGTCCCTCTCATTTTCAATTCTTGAATGTCCTGCGTAGGAAAATTATTACCAAGAATAAAACTCAAATTAAGATTTACGGAATCTCTATCAAAAGTGCCTGGGCCACCACTGCCCTGCCCTATTACATAGTTGGGATCAACTAAAGGAATCGAGCTAGTCAAATTAAATAAAGCTTCAAAAGAACCATTTCCTAGATCTGTGATAATAGGTGGATTTATAATAGGAACGGTATGATAGTTACTACCAAATGCTCCATCGACATCATAAAAAGTAACCGTACCTTCTACAAATTCAATGATATCATTTCCAGAATCTGGTGTATAAACTAATCTATAGTAGACATTCTCTGTATCATCTCCACTAATAACGCCTGGTGAATATATATCAAAGGTATCATAAGGTAATACCCAATCCAAAGCATGGGTTCCAGCCGTCAAATCAACCAATGTTGTCATACTTGCATCTGTATATCCGGCTGTTGTCCGCTGGGGCCTTAAAGCTTTTGTGGAAATACCAAAATCACAACCTGGACAATGAGGAATGATTTCTATTAATCCACAATGCACTTGCTCTTCGTAACAATCACTACATTGATAAGTTGTTTGAAAAGGCAAAGCTAATGGACTAACATTGTCCCATACTTCACAATCGAATTTTAAATTAAACTCAAATCGATCGTCAGCAAGATTGGTTCTATTAATGGTATAGAAGGCCGTATCTCCTGCAGCATTAGCAGTAATTACCGGATTATAAGAAGTAGGTAAGTTGGTATCATTATTATCTAAACTAACACCGGGCGGCAATGCTACTGCTACCGTAAAAGATACATCTGAATTGGTAGCGTTCGTTGAACTAGCTCCATTACAATTTATGGTTGATCCCAAATTTCTAAAATAGGGTCTTATCCATACTTGAAACGTATCTTCATCGACGACATCAGAGGGGCCAGCAAAAGTAGTAGGCGTAATATATTCTCTAAGTAAAGACCCGTAATGTAAATCTTTTCTAATAGGTGTTCTATCTTCTGCACATTGATTTTTGTGGTTTAAATCAAAGTAGTGATGTTCCCATTCAATACCTGGTTTCCTACCTAATCCGCATGTCATGTCTATAGGCGTCAAGGTCAAATCAAAACAAACTTCTATAGAAGCCCCTGCACCAAGATCGTCATAAAATCCATCCATATCTAAATCCTCTAATCCGCCAGGTCCATCCACATCCGTAGTGTATACATCAAAACCAATATAAGGCGTATTCGGATCTCCTGATGGTGCATTGGCTAAGGTAATGGAAGAATCATTAATCATAAAATTATCCCATAGCCGATAATCAGAAGACTGCAAACTATTATTAGCAGGCGTGGCAATATTAGATGTATTGTGTCCTTCTCCATTTAGGATATTTATATCCATTGCAAAGTCTTCAGGGTCGGTCGCATTGTTGGTGATGGTTACACAGTGCTGAACTGCATAGCAGAGATCTGGCGCAGTGTAGGTGGTTACAGCCACTGTTAATTCTGGGACGCCATTACTTATACTTACACTAGTGGAGTTGCTACCTGAAGGAAGGCATTCTTGATCTACACTTTCCCCATAGTAACCATGAATTTCAGAAGGAAGAGAATTACCAACGTTACAAGTCAATAAGGTGACATCATAGGATAATTGGAAAAATTCATCTTTTTCAAAAAAGAGATCTCCATCTCCGTTTGTACTACCAGCTCCATTTATATTTGAAATAATACTATCATCAAAATTTATTCGAAAACCATCTGCTCCAACTGTGATTAAAGAAGCAGGAATGGTCACTCCATTAATTTGATAGTTACTAGTTTCAATTTCGCCAAGATTAAAAGTATCACTAATCCAAAATTCTCTAACACCACCAAAACTTCCATTTGTTACATTATAAGTTCGAGTGATCGTCTCGCCAATACCTGCTGTGCCACTTGGTGAATGCATGACGGAACCAATAATTATATTTCCATAGGTAACATCGTATTCTGCCGAAAAAGGTTCATTACTATTGTTGGAATAAGTAAGTTCTGTGCCACTCTCATAGATATGTAATACATCTTCAAACGTGCCACCTGAGATTTTATGAGCTCTTGCCTCGCATTCGGCTTTACGAGCAAAGGTGATGGTTAC
>CALJIY010000191.1 GCA_937973945.1 uncultured Saprospiraceae bacterium
GGTGGTCAAAGAGTTTGGGCGATACGAAAAATTATTGAGGTATTACCAAGAGCAATACCTCTATTTGATGGTAGATGAATTTCAAGATACCAGTGGGGCTCAAAATGCTATTTTACAATTGTTGATACAGTATTGGGAAAATCCTAATATATTTATTGTTGGAGATGATGACCAATCAATTTACGAATTTCAAGGGGCAAGGCTAAAGAATATTTTAGATTTCCATGAGCAATATAAAAATCACATTGAATTAGTTTTTCTTAAAAATAACTATCGATCCTCCCAAGCTATTTTAGATGCTTCCAAAGTATTAATTGATCAGAATCAAAAACGAATTGCTAGTGAATTAAATATTGATAAAACAATTTTAGCCTCAAATCCAGAGCAGCAAAAAACTAAAGTTGTACCTATTATAAGAGTCTATCCAAATCGCATACAAGAAGAAACGGATATATTATTAACGATTAAAAAACTACAGGAAGAAGGAATGCCTCTTAACGAAATGGCGATTATTTATGCGCGTCATCGGCAGGCAAGAACCTTAATTGATTTATTAGAAAAACAAAAAATTCCTTATCAAACAAAGCGACGAGTCAATATATTGGACTTACCATTGATTCAAAATGTACGTTTAATATTAGAATATATCCACTTAGAGTATAATAATATTTATAAAGGAGAGCATCTGTTGTTTCAGATTTTACACCTTAACTTTTTAGAGACCATACCCGCTGATCTCATAAAGGTGAGTCGGTATATTGCCCAACAGAAAGAGGCGGTTTTGTGGAGAGATGTTATTGCAGATAATGATATATTATCTTCTTTAAAATTAGAGAATAAAGAACCCTTTCAAAGGTTTTTCAAGCTATCTACGGCTATTATTTATGAATATAGAAACTTGCCCTTAATTACCATTTTAGAGCGCATTATCAATCGAAGTGGTCTACTTAGATACTTATTATCACAAGCGGAAAAATCTTGGTACTTACAAGTGCTCAATACATTTTTGAATTTTGTAAAAGTAGAGATTGATCGTAAACCAAGAATGAAATTGAAAGGCTTGTTAGAAGTCTTGCAAAAAATGGATGCCAATCGAATTGAGATTGCTATAGAAAAGACGGTAGAGGTTGAAGACGGCGTGCATTTAGTGACCGCACATAGTGCCAAAGGGTTGGAATACGATTGTGTTTTTATTTTAGACGGCGTAAAAGATTATTGGGAACCAGGGAAGAAATCTCCTTTCCAATTTGCACTACCTGATACAGTCACTTACTCGGGGGAAGAAGATGCATTAGAGGCAAGACGACGATTGTTTTATGTGGCCATGACACGAGCTAAGGAGTACTTATATATTTCTTATAGCCAAACCAATAATGTAAATAAGCCCCTCCAACAAACGCAGTTTATTGATGAAATTATTGCAGGATATGATATAGTTGTAGAGAAACGAAATGTAGATGCAAAACACTTAGTCGACAGTCTAGAAACCCTATTACTAGAGACGGAAGCACCTGCCATAGCGCCTCTGGAAAAAGCCTTGGTGACGGATTTATTAAAAGATTTTAAACTAAGTGTTTCTACTTTTAATCGGTATTTACAATGTCCTTTGACATTTTATTATGAGTCTGTTTTAAAAATTCCGAGTATCAATTCTGAGGCAGCAGCTTATGGTACAGCGATGCATTATGCCTTAATGATTTTGGTTGAAAAGATGCGTCGTTCTGAGGATAAACAATTTCCTGCACTCAAGCACGTCTTAGGTTATTTTAACACGGAGATGAAACGGCAAATCGGTTACTTTACGGAGGAGGAATATGAGCGTAGATTGGAATTGGGGCGGGCGAACTTGAGTACGATTTATAATGAATACCTGCCGCATTGGCACAAAGAAGCGAAAGCAGAATTAAGTATAAGAAATACAACAATAGCAGGCGTACCTGTAGTAGGAACCGTTGATAAAATTGAATATTTCAAAGATCACAAGGCGCATATTGTTGACTATAAGACGGGTAGCCACACAGGGTCTAAATTAGCAAAACCTTCTAAGCAGAATCCACATGGAGGACATTATTGGCGGCAATTGGTATTTTATAAGTTATTAGTGGAAAGCCAGCAATTAGAACAAACAATCGTTAAATCAGGAGAAATATTTTATATGGACCCGGATCCAAATGGCCAATTAGGTTCAAAGAAAATAAGTATCACTCCAAAAGATGCTGCCTTAGTTAAAGATCTAGTCGTAGAGGTATATCAGAAAATCCAAGCACAAGATTTTTATACTGGTTGTGGTAAACCTAGATGTACTTGGTGTAATTTTGTTAAGCGAAATGAATTGGTTGATTCTTTAGCGAATGTGGAGATAGATGAATTGGATGATATGTAAAAGAGAGGGGTGGAGAATGGCTATCGCCATTTTGTAAGGTTGAACACGGAGGCACTGAGGCCACAGAGCTATAAGTAGAAATCAATTTTAACCTCTAACTCTGTGCGCTCAGTGTCTCTGTGTTCTATGAATCTATGTTCTATAAATCTAACAACAAAGAAGTAGGATCTTCTAACAATTCTTTTACCTTCACTAAGAAAGTAACCGAAGACTTCCCATCAATCACTCGGTGATCATAAGATAAAGCTAAATACATCATTGGTCGAATAACGACCTCTCCATTTACAGCTACTGGACGTTGGATGATATTATGCATACCCAATATAGCAGATTGTGGCGCATTCAAAATTGGCGTACTCATCATAGAGCCAAACACCCCACCATTGGTAATCGCAAAAGTACCACCTGTCATTTCATCGATCGTTAATTTACCACTTCTTGCCTTTACCGCTAATTCTTTTAATTTTAATTCTACCTCGTGGAATTTTAACGATTCTATATTTTTAATTGGAGGGACGACTAATCCAGTATCCGTTGATATAGCAAAAGAAATATCTACGAAATCATGATAGATCAAATGATCGCCATCAATATGTGCATTCACAGAAGGTATTTCCATTAATGCTTTAGCACAGGCTTTAGCAAATAAAGACATGTAGCCTAATTTCACTCCATATTTAGCCACAAATTGCTCTTGGTACTGCTTTCGCAATTTCATTACGGCGGATAAATCTACTTCATTAAAAGTAGTCAGCATAGCCGTTTCTTGCGTAACAGATACTAGTCTTTTAGCAATTGTTCGACGCATTCTACTCATCTTCTCACGTCTCGTTGCTCTGCTAAAACTAGTACTTCCACCTAATAGCGCTGTTTCTATTGCGGCTTTTGTCGCAGCTGGTTTAGCTGCAGGGGCTGGCGCACTTGATTTATTAGCTACAGCCTGTTGTGCATCCGCTTTCGTAATACGTCCATCTTTTCCACTACCAGTTACAGAAGAAGCTGCCACATTTCCCTCTCTTAATATCTTAGCTGCTGCGGGAGAAGGATGTCCTGAAGAAGCACTCGTTGCGGTCGTAGCTGCAACAGGTGTTGCGGTTGTTTTAGTAGCTGCACCATTACTCGCAATTACGCTAGTATCTATTTTAGCAACTAAACTACCAATAGCTAAATCATCCCCTTCTGCTGCAACCCAAGTTAATTTTCCAGAAGCTTCTGCTGGAAATTCAAGGGTAGCTTTATCAGATTCAAATTCACAAATGGGCTCATCTCTGTTAACATGTTCCCCATTACCAACCAACCACTTAGATAAGGTAACTTCCGTTACCGACTCTCCAATAGTAGGAACAAACATTTCTACTGTACCTCCTCCATTAGAAGCTACGGCTACTGGAGCAGCTGCTTTTGCGGCTGGAGTAGGTGCAGGAGCTGCCTTGGTAGTTCCTGCGGAAACACTAGTATCTATTTTAGCGACTACTGCGCCAATAGCTAAGTCATCGCCTTCAGCGGCCACCCATACCAACTTCCCAGCAGCTTCTGCTGGAAATTCAAGCGTGGCTTTATCAGATTCAAATTCGCAAATTGGGTCATCTAAATTCACATAATCGCCATTACCTATTAACCATTTAGATAAGGTTACTTCCGTAACAGATTCTCCAATTGCGGGTACTTTTAATTCAACTAAACTCATTCTATAAAAATATAAAGATGAACGAATATTATTTTTTTTGACAAATATAAGTCTAAAATAGTAAAAGAGTAGGGTCTATTTAATGATTAAGTCAACCTATCAATTTTTACCAATAAATTAAAGGCTTGTTGCTTAGGGAGGCTCTTTTATAATTAATTGTCTTCCATACAAACAAAAAGAACCTCCTTGCTATGCAAGAAGGTCCGTAGAATGTTTTCTATTTATAAAGCTATTATACTAAATATGTTTGGTTTTAAGATCACTTTAGATGGAACTACTTTGTTCCTAGTAATATTTGTTCTTGTTTGCGAATGAATACTAAACCAATATTTAATATTAATAAGCCAAAGATCATTAATCCCCATTGACTCATTGTTGGTATAGGTGTTTCATTCCAAA
>CALJIY010000192.1 GCA_937973945.1 uncultured Saprospiraceae bacterium
TTGGGTCGTTCCGATAAGGAAATAGCCTCCTTTAATATGGGCGGGGCAAGGGGGTTGTTCTTTAATATTACGCTTTGTCGAATGCTTGAGGCTTGTTTCGACTATTTCTTCTGCCATTATTTTGGGATTGAACTTCAATAAAAATCAAATGTACAAAAATTAAGAGGTATAAGTAACGATAAAACAATAACTCCGTCACCTGGACGGTCTCTTTTGCCTCCATTTTTACTTAAAAAATACTTCCGTAGCTCTGCTATGCAAGGATTTTTTAAGAAAAACTGGAGACAAAATAAACTCGTCCAAATTGACTGATTTATTATTTCATCGTTACTAAGTAAATTTATTTCTTGCGCAACCTCTAAGTAGTGAGTCAAGTTATATCTGACTAATTGGGATTATTTCTATTCTCTGAGTTTTTCCTGTTTCGCTCCCCCTTGGGACAATGTCATTGAAGTAAGGATTTCATAACTAAATGGGGAACTCCCCCAACCCCCTCTTGCAAAGAGGGGGCGGCGTTGAAATGAAAAAAAATCGCTTTGTTATTGAGTATTTCGTTAGTATTCTTCTTCCAAAACGAGCTTTTTCCATCGAAGACGTCTCCCTCCCTTCGTAAGGGAGGGCCGGGGTGGGTTCCTAACGTAGACCTGAAATAATCAACAGTTGTCTTATTTCAATGACATTGCCCCTTGGGGGTTGGGGGTTATCTCAAGTAAGCGTTTCCTACTCATAGAAACCCCCAACCCCCAAGGGGGAGCGATTTTCGGTTAACCTAAATAGTCGGGGCTTCTTATTAAAATAGTTAAAATCTCAACTAGTCAAATAACGATTGATTGACTAACTAAAGAACAATGCACAAATAAAATGCTATTAATTTTTAATAAAAGGAAGTGTAATAATAATTTCCGTGCCCATCGGATTTTCATCACTATTATAGAGGTCTTTAATTTCTAAATTGGCATTTTGATAGCCCATTTTTTTTAAAATATCGATTCGATCATTTGTATTTCGAGAAGCCATAGAGAAATGTTCATCTTGTTTCTTCACTTCTGCTGCTTTGCTTCTTCCTATTCCATTGTCTCTAATAATACAATGCAAATTTCCTTCCTCCTTTTCTGTTAAGACCAAAGTAATTTGTCCATTTTGTTTACTATAAGAAAGACCATGTAAAATCGCATTCTCTAAATGTGGTTGTATAATCATAGACGGGATTATAGGATTTCGATCTACTAATTTTGGATCGATGATTATTTTAAAGTCAATACTTTCAACAAATCTTTCTTTTTCCAAATTGACATAGGCATTTAATATGTCTACCTCCTCTCGCAATGGAATGGCGATGCTCTCTGAATTATTTAGTAATTTCCTAATGATATCCGATAAATTGGATAAATATTGATTCGCATTATGCTTTTCATTTTTTAAAATAAAATTTTGCAAGGTATTAAAAGCATTAAATAAGAAATGCGGATTCATATTGATGGTCAGGGAGCGAAGTTTTGCCAAACTGATCTCTTCATTCATTTTTGCTAACTTGGTATTCTTCCGCTGCGTATTTGTATAAATTTGTAATCCACCAAGAGTTAACAAAACCAATAAGGCTAGGCTAATGATTTTAAACAACCATGATTGCCAAAAAGCAGGTTTTTTTATAATAAGTAATTCAGCGCCCTCTTCATTCCAAATGCCATCGTTATTAGCAGCTTTAACTTTAAAGGTATACTCTTTGGGTTCTAAATTCGTGTAGACAATTGGGTTATTGCTTTTAGGATACTGCCAAGTATCATCAAACCCTAATAACTGATAGGCAAATAAATTCTTTTCTGGGCGAATATAATTAAGCCCAGCAAAGTTAATTTCCAAATAATAATCATCATGATTTAATACCAATTCTTTTAAATGCATGCCAGCTATTTGGATTTCCCCTCTGGGATTTATTTTCTTTAGGTTGGTAATAAATACAGGAGGTTTTTTTTCATTTATTTGTATGTGATCTGGATGAAACCTCGTAAATCCTAAAGCACTCCCAAAATATATGTTGCCGAAGGCATCTTTCGCATTAGAGCCTAATGAGAAATAGGTGTCCTTAATTCCATCTTTTTTTTCAAATACCTTTAATCTTTTAGTAGTTGTATTAAAAGAAAAAATTCCTTCTAATGTACTACCCCAAATTTGATTATTCTTTGTTTTTACTAAACTTTGTATAAATAAATTTTGATTAGAAGCGCCGAAAGTTTCAAATTGCTCTTTCTCTAAATCATAACTACATAAACCGGCAGTAGTCCCTATGTACAACTGATGATCTATTACCTTAAGGGAAGTAATTTGATTAGAAATTAGACTTTGTTTAGGATTTTTTGTGTTATGAAAAAATTGAGCAAATTCCTTTTCGCCAGATGGCAAACGTCTTATTGTAGTAAGGCCACTATAAGTTCCAACCCATAGATCACCGTTCTCATCTTCACAAATGGCAGTAACAGAATTATCACTAATGGAGTTCGACCTTACTACATCTCGTTCATAAATAGTATAAGATCCTGTGGTTGGATTAAGCATATAAAGACCATGCTCTGTGCCAAACCAAATATTTAGATCTTTATCCACATAAATAGCTTGAAGATAAAAATTGGGATTAATTATTCTAAACCATTCAGGACTAGGATATTTTTTTGCAGACAGATCTTTTAAATTGATTATCGAAAATCCTAAATTAGTAGCTACATATACCCAATCGTTTCCAATACCATGAACTGCAACTATATTTTGATCTAAAAAAAGATCCGGATGCCGGTCACTAAAAGGTTGAAGCGTCTTGGTTTTTAAATCATAACTAAACAAGCCCCTATTTCCAGTTGCTAACCAAGCGATCTGATTATTATCAATATGTATATTACTGGAATTCGGAATGTTAAAACTTTTGTCGTAAATTTTATGAAAGTCAAACTGACTCGCGTACCAATTATATTGACTTAAACCATTTAAAGTTCCTATCCAAATGATCCCTTCCTCATCTTCCATCAAAGAAATAATGGCGTTATTGTGTAAGGAATTTAAATTCTCTGAATCCGAATAGTATCTATTAAATTTAATAGGTGGCCGCTCCCCCCTTTCATAGGTATAGATGCTAGTGTCTGGCAAATATTTCGATTCAATAATGTTTAAGCCATAGGTGGTTCCGATCCATAAACGACCACTTCTATCCTGAACTATACTACTCAACGAACTATTAGACATAGAATGATCATTGTCTTTCTCTTCTAGGTAGTTATGAAAGCTTGGTGACCAATTAGAATGATCTATTGTATTAGCGGCATTGGGTGGTAGCTGCATCAAGTAAAGGCCTCCACCAAATGTACCAATCCAATACCTGCTTTGTGCATCTTGATAAACTTTCCAAATATTATGGGATTGCTTACTATCAGAAGGCTTAAAATTTAAGAATTTTCCCTGCTCCTTATCATCTTCTAATAATAGATGTATGCCCCCTGCCCAAGTACCTACCCACAACCAACCTTGATCATCTTCCATAATCGTCAAGACGGCATTGGTCTCTAAACTGAAAGGATCTGTATCATCTGCTACAAAATGGGTAAACGTCTCTTCTTCATAGTTAAAAAGATTCAGCCCATTCTCTGTACCGATCCATAGTCGTCGTTGACTATCCTCATATATACATAAGATCTCGTCATGACTAATACTTGATCTATCAGTTGTCTGGTGTCTAAAAGTTTTCCAAATTCCTGTATCCGAATTATATCTAGTAAGCCCTCCATAGGTAGTGCCTATCCATAAATCTCCAAGGCTGTCTTTAAATAAAGTACGAATAATATTGGAGGCTAAACTATTACTATTGCCAATAGTATCCACCTTAAATACAGTCATGGAATTAGGTCCATCATATCGATGCAAGCCCTCATTCGTCGCAAGCCAAAGAAATCCCGAATCATCTTTGATGGTATGATTCACCGTATTATTGGAGAGGCCTTCTTCCTTACGGATATTGGTAAAATCAATCGATGGTTTGGATTGAGCATTAAGAAAGGTTTGACCATTCAAATACAGAAAGAAAAAAAGAAGTAGACATTTTATGAATTTAAAAAGGAGAACGTTTTTTTCCATTATATTTAGAGAAATAGGAGACGCTAGAAAACTAATAAATTAGATCAAGATACGAAGTTATTTTTCATACCAACTACTATTTTAGTACTTTTGAAAAAAGAAATATAAACAATGAAAGAATTAAAAGTGGAAAGAAAAATTTTCGAAGCTATCGCAAAAGAAATTCATAGCGATAAAAGTCCAGTAGGTATTGATGCAAAGAAAACACATGTATTAATTTTAGAAAAGCTACTGCGAATAGAACAACGATTAGATCGAATTGAAACCAAGTTAGACACCAATAAACACTAGGTTTTTAATAGAATACTTGAAAATATGAAGATATTTACATATATTTGATGCTATACGTAACAGAATCTTATCTCATCCCTCAAAAGATAAAAAATTAACATCTGTTAATCATGAAAGTAGAACAAATTTATA
>CALJIY010000193.1 GCA_937973945.1 uncultured Saprospiraceae bacterium
GTAAATAAATAATTAAGGTATTCTCTAAATCTCCTTTGGCTGCCAAGGCGTCTACGACTTGCCCAATACTTTTATCCATTAAGGTGGTCATGGCGGCATAGGTTTCCATATTTGCTATTTCCCATTCTTTATCTGGAATAGTATCTGACCAAGGCTCCACAAAAGAATCTCTCGGCGTCATTTCCCATTCTGGTTTGACTAAACCTAATTGCTTTAGTTTTTCATATCGAGTTTGTCGTACTTCATCCCAGCCTTTATCATAGTGTCCTTTATATTTGTCAATAGCTGCTTGCGGTGCATGCATCGGCCAGTGTGCTGCGGCATAAGACAAATAGAGAAAGAATGGATTATCCGTTTGATGTTCTTCAATACACTGGAGGGCGTAGTCGGTAAAATCTGTAGTACTATAAAAGCCCGCTCTGGGTGCTACATATTCATTATCCTTTGCCAAAGACCGAGGATCATATAAACTTCCTGCTCCTGAGATCATCCCAAAGAATTTATCGAAGCCTCTTTGTCTCGGCCAGTTGTGTTTGTCTGGATTCGAAATTACATAAGGGGTTACATGCCATTTCCCAGACATATAGGTAGTGTACCCTGCTCCCTTTAAAGCTTCTGCAATCGTTACCGCTTGCTTGCTCAAATCTCCTTTAAAGGCTGGCGTACCTCGGTCATCCACCATGTGTCCTACGCCCGCTTGTTGTGGATACAATCCAGTTAATAAAGAAGCTCTCGTTGGGCAGCATCTTGCCGTATTATAAAATTGAGTGAATCTTAAACCATTGCCGGCTAATTGATCTAATCGAGGCGTTCTAATTTCTCCACCATAGCAAGCTATATCTGAGTAGCCCATATCATCACCCATGATTAGGACGATGTTAGGAGGATCATTGATTTTGGCTTTTTCTACTGTCGAATCTTGGCAACTATTCCATAATAAAAAAGGAAGGAGGAAAAGAAAGGTATATGTTTTTTTCATTAATGGTGGGTTTTGTTATTACTTAGTACTCCCGACTAGATTTAAAATTGTTCAAATAATCTAAAGGGATATGCTGTAGCCTACTACGAATATGTGTTCTCCGCTCCACTAACTCAGGAAATTGATAAAAAAATAATACTTTTTTTTCTTTAATACTTTTAGATTTTGGTTTATCGGAAAGTACGAAAAAAGTCCAAGCCTCTGCAATATCCTCCTCTGGACTTTCGGCTGCATAATCTGTTACAAAAGCATGTTGATGCTTGAGATAAAATCGGTATAGCAAACGAAGTTTTCTTCTTTGATTCCATTTTTTATCAATTCTATCCCACTGATATAACAGTCTTGGCGACCAGAATTGATTTACATATTGCCCTAAATAACTATTCTTTTTTGCATATCCCTCAGCGGTTAAATAACCTCTTGTATCATCTTGGTATTCGTCCTCGGTAGGTTCAACCTGACTAGCATTAAGGGTCAACAAATGTCCAAATTCATGAATAAGGGTATGTGTATAATTAAGGATATGAATTGGCTCATTAGAACTAATATCCATATCTGTAATATCTAAATCTACCTGCCATTTAGAATTTAAATCATTCATTGGATTAATGCCTCCCAAGTCCTCGTCTATACCATCAGTAAATAATCTAAAAGAACTGACATATGTATTCAATAAATCATTTGGTAATGTTTTAGTAACTACCTCCCAATATTTACGAGCTAATGGATTGTCCTGTTTTTTATTAGCTATTAATGCGCCATCTTTAATATCCCAAACGCCCATTTCTTTTTGTGCGTTTGTTGTGAAGGAGAAAAAAATAAATAGGTAGGTTACTATTTTTGATTTTATGATCATTTGAAAGTGCTAGTTTATTCTCGTTCCTAAGAAATTGGTAGTATATTAAGATTAACGTAAAAACGCTCCCCTTTAGGGGTTGGGGGTAATCACAAGTAGGTGTTTCCAACTCTTGCAAACCCCCAACCCCCAAGGGGGAGCGAAATAGGAAACGCTCAGAAACTAGGAATAATCTTAGTAGTTGATTTAATTTTTAATAGTGTATAATAAGTCAAACCATATACCTAGTAACCTTTATTATTAACCTAACTCCGCAGCACGCTTCCGTAAAACAAACTTCTGCGTTTTTCCAGTAGACGTCTTAGGCAAACCACCAAATACCACTAATTTAGGGGCTTTAAAGTGAGCAATCTCAGAACGAACAAAATCTATTAATTCTTGTTCGCTAGCTTCAGCTCCTTCCTTTAAATCTACAAAAGCGCAAGGTACTTCGCCCCATTTCTCATCAGGTTTTGCAACCACTGCTGCATCCATCACAGCAGGGTGTTGGAATAAAGCACTTTCCACTTCAATACTAGAAATATTTTCGCCACCAGAAATAATAATATCCTTCGATCGGTCTTTTAATTGGATATAACCATTGGGTAAAGTGACTGCCAAATCCCCACTGTGAAACCAGCCCCCTGCAAATGCTTTTTGATTGGCTGCATCATTTTTTAAATAACCTTTCATCGTGTTATTGCCTCTGAACAAGACTTCGCCAATCGTCTCTCCATCAAATGGAACAGGTTCCAAGGTATCAGGATTAGCCACCATCAAACCAGCAGATACGTGATAGGCGACGCCTTGAGAGGATTTAATTTCTGCTTGTTTGGGCATGGAGAGTTGATTCCAATCCGCATCCCAATCACATAAGGTGGAAGGGCCGTAGGTTTCCGTCAAGCCATAAACATGGGTAATATCAAATCCATTTTTGGCCATTAAGTCTAAAATCGCTGCGGGTGGGGGAGCGCCGCCAGTTAATGCTTTTACAATATGATTTTTCTTTGCTTTTAATTCCTCGGGCGCATTGGCAATCATGCTTAGGACAATAGGAGCACCGCAAAAATGAGTTACCTTTTCTTGTATAATTGCTTCGTAAATTTCCTCCATTCTTACGGCACGTAAACAAATACTGGTGCCGCCAATCGCTGCTAAGGTCCAAGGAAAACACCAACCATTACAATGAAACATTGGCAGGGTCCATAAGTAAACAGGATGCTTTTGCAATTCCCAGGCCACAATATTTCCTAGTGCATTTAGATAAGCACCTCGATGATGATAGACGACTCCTTTTGGATTACCCGTAGTACCGGAGGTATAATTGAGCGTTATAGCATTCCATTCATCTTTAGGTAATTGCCAATCAAACCCTGCATCGCCATTAGCAATAAATTGTTCATAATCCATTTGCCCAAGTGCTTCTCCGCCCGTTTCGTTGGAATCCACAATATCAATCACCAAGGGTTTATTTTTTACTAAGCTCAATGCTTCTTTAATAATGGGAGCGGCTAAAGTATCTGTTAATAATACTTTAGTTTCTGCATGGTCCATCATAAAGGCAATGTTCTTTGCATCCAAGCGGGTATTAATTGCATGCAAAACGCCACCAGACATTGGCACACCAAAATGAGCTTCGTAGGTCTCTGGGGTATTGAATCCCATAATGGAGACGGTATGACCTTCCTGAATTCCGACTTGTTGAAGGGCTGCTGCCAATTGGCAGGTCCGTTCGTAGGTTTCTTTCCAATTGTATCGTTTTGCTCCGTAGACTAGTGAGGTCTTTGTAGGATATACGTAAGCGGCCCTTTTTATAAAACTTAAGGGCGAAAGTTGGATATAATTTGCTTGGTTTTTTGATAAACCTTCGTTGTATGGATTGTAGTTCATTTTGTTTATGCTTTTGCAATCAATATAGTTATTTTTTCTGTATTTGATAAAATCTCGGAAATTTTCTATTCCTACTAAGTAGTCTTTCAAGCTAATAGTGTTGTATAGTTCGTAATCGCCAAACCTGCCCGTTCCATTCAGGCGGGTTTGGTTGTTACGTAAGACATGCTGACCGAGAGTATTAATTGGACTAACTACTAATACTATAAACTTAATTGCAATTTGGAGGTTTATATAAATAATCGTTTCTTACGCAAACATAAATAGTAACTATGAATTTCTACGACCTAAGTGCTAAAAGTCCATCTGGGAAAGTAATCAATATGGCAAATTATAAAGACAAGGCGGTCTTAATAGTGAATACCGCTACCAAATGTGGCTTAACTCCCCAATTTAAAGGTTTGGAAAAGTTACACCAGACCTACAAAGACAAAGGTTTGGTGGTTCTAGGTTTTCCATGTAATCAATTCATGAATCAGGAACCTGAAACGAATGAGACCATTGTGCAAGCTTGCCAAATAAATCATGGGGTCACTTTCCAATTAACTGAAAAAGTGGAGGTGAATGGGAAAAATACGCATCCGGTGTATAAATATCTGAAAAAGGAATTGGGTGGCTTTTTAGGGAGTAAAATCAAATGGAATTTTACTAAGTTTTTAGTGACGCCTGGGGGGAAACCTTTTAAGCGATATGGGCCTACTACTACGCCGGATAAGATTGAAGCAGATATTTTGGAAGTGATTGGTGCTTAAATAGATTATATTCTGAATAAGAAAATATCGTTATTAGATGTATGTTCTTTTTTTATTGAAAAAAAGGAACCAAAAATTCTAGTCCAAAAAAACTCCCTCCGGTCAAACAGTTTATGGACTTGCCATCACACTTAGATGTTGACCACTATACGTTGACAAAATTGCTTTAAATACGATTTTTTATCCTATTTGCAGGTATAAAATACTACAACACGGAAATCTCTTTGAGATTCACGCGGATGACACGGTTACAGTGCTAGGTGTGCTCTAGGTCGTGTGTACGCTTAATACACACGACCTAGAGCATATCTAATAAGGTAACCGTGTTATCCGTGAATTTTCGAAAGAAAATCCGTGTTGAATAGAGTCTAACTGGAAAGCCATCTAGTGACTAATAATATTTTCCAAACCAATCTCCTCTAAGTTTTTACAACCCGCCAAAGCCATCGTAAACTCAAACTCCGACATCAAATTAGCCAAGACCTCTTCCACCCCTTGCTGACCTGCCAAGGCTAAGCCATAAGCATACGGCCGACCAATACATACCGCCTGCGCACCCAAAGCCAATGCTTTAAAAATATCTGCCCCAGTTCGAATACCACTATCCATTAAAATAGGCATATCGCTACCTGCTCCTCTCACAGCTTCTACCACTTTTGGTAAGGCATCAATCGCAGCTAT
>CALJIY010000194.1 GCA_937973945.1 uncultured Saprospiraceae bacterium
TATTTGGTAAAATTATCTATTTATAGTTACTAGATTTTGTTAGAATTGTCGCAGGCTATTCCTAATTATAGAATCTTTTGGTTTTTTTTCTCTTTTCTTACTTTTTTAATAGAAATTCTCTTTTCTTTAAGTTTCGATTTATCATCGCTTTCTATAAATAGTTTGAATATGGAAAGCACTAGTAGGTAATTTCTTCCCAACATTCCTCTCTTGATAGAGATTGCGAGGATGCTTACCAATAATTAAAATATAAGTTATGAAGCAAATTTTTACACGGTTTACCTTTTTATTGTTAGTGCTAGGTATGGGATCTTCCTTACACGCACAACTCATCTTAGAAATTTCCGATCCCGCGGATGTTGCTGGTTTTTATGTTGGTGGTGGCGCAGCATTCTATACAGGTTGTGTTTCTGATCCTATCATTGGGGAAATAGTGCAAGCGAATGACGGCTCGGCTGCTCCAACAGAGGGCTGCGAAGCAATTGCAAATGATATTGCTGGAAAAATAGCCCTATTAGATAGAGGTTCTTGCACATTTAAACAAAAGGCTTTGAATGCACAAGCTGCTGGAGCGATTGCCTTAATTATTTGTAATAATAATCCAGATTCAGATACAGAAAATGGCGGAGCTTTTGGTATGGCAGATGTAGAAGAATTAACGGACCCTGTAAATATTCCTATACTTGGTGTAAGTCAAGGTGGTTGTGCTAATTTTAGAATGTCTTTACCACTTACTGGTACCATTACTAATTTCTTTTTTATTCCTGATAATGACTTAGCTACTATATGGGGAGATGAACCAGGTCAAGGTGATTTTAATGGCGGTAATAATGGTTGGTCTTCCGTAGGAACTACCTGCCTTGGATCTCCGGCAGAGTATAGTGTTTGGCAGTGGAAAGATAATGGGACAGCCGATCAAGGAGCATTTTCTGCTGGGGCACTTCCTATTAGTAGTCCTACTGCTTGTAACGGGGCTATGGTTTTTGATTCAGATTTCCATGATAATAATGGAGAGGATATTAGTCAAGGACAAGGTCCTTGTCCTGCTGCTCAAGAAGGTTCTTTAGTTTCTCCTCCTATTGATCTGAGTGGCGTTACAGGTGGCGTTGCATTGAGTTTTTACCAAGAAGTCCGCCAGTTTCAAAGTGAGTTCTATGTTGGCTATAGTATTGATGGTGGTGCCACATGGGTAGAAACACAAATTAATACAGATATTCCTTTGAATGAAAGTGGTACCTTTCAAGATTCCTACCAAATAATTCCTTTAGAAGGAGCCGCGGGGGTAAGCAATTTACAAGTTAGATTTAGAATGCTTGGAAATTATTATTACTGGCTAGTGGATGATGTCAAGATTACAGAAGGCTTCAAAAATGAGCTAATTGTATCGGATTTTTTCTATACCCCAGCAAGTGCTGCACAGCCCGTATCGCAAGTAGTAAACGATCCATTCTTATTCCAAATAGTAGCTACTAATAATGGCTCAACTGAACAAACGGATGTCGTATTCAAAGCAGAGATTATTGAATTAAGTCTTGATGCTTCGGAAAACCTAGTGGAAACTATCGTATTTGTGGATAGTGCGGTCTATGCTTCCATTCCAGTAGGCGTCGATACGGTATTGCAAATTGAAGATTTGTATCAACCAGATTTAGAACCAGGTTCTTACCTTATTCGATATACCTTGACTCAAAGTGGCGGAGATGAAAATCCAAGTAATAACGTAGAAGAAACTTCTTTCGTTGTTACAGGAAATACCTTTGCAAAAGACTTAAATGGCGGTGATGATATCGCAAGAAATGGAGGGGAAGAAAAACATGCCTATGCTAATATCTATGGCATCTCTGCAGAGACGCAAGAAAATTTTGTTCTAGAAAATATTTCTTTTAGGTCATTTTTACCTGAAGAGGAAGGCATTTTAGATGGCAATACGGTGAATGTTTATCTAATGCGAGTAGCGGATGATGTGGAGGAAGGCTATGCTAACTTTAATTTCACCAGTACAGATATTACGGCAGAAGGACAGCTAGAATTTGTAGGTATTAGTACAGATTTCATCTACCCTACTGGCGCTGGAAATGGTGCTGCTGAATTTTTTGAAACTACCTTAGAAAATTTTGATTCTGATAGCCCTGTCATCAAATTGGAGCCAGGTAAGCGTTATTTTGCCATGACGGAATATCCAACTGAAAGTGCGCATATCTATCAAATTTATAGTACGGAAATCAATTATACATTCATCTCCAGTTTACTATTATACGAAAGATGGTTTAACGGCTTTGCTGGTCAAAATGGGTTTGCTCCTGTTATTAGAATGAATATCGCATTATCTACTGCCGTAGATGAGGTGCCTTTACCTGATGGTGCGATGCATCTATATCCTAATCCAGCAACGGATTATATTCAAGCGCAATTTGATTTAGAGAATCAATTAGATGCAACGGTTACTTTAGCGACTATTGATGGTAAAGTAATTGAATATAGAAACTTAAACTTGCAAAAGGAAGTTGTTGAATTCAATACGAGTAACTTATCAGAAGGAATGTATTTAATGCGAGTGGCTACAGAGGAAGGAACACAAACTAAAAAATTCCTTGTTAAGCGACCATAGTA
>CALJIY010000195.1 GCA_937973945.1 uncultured Saprospiraceae bacterium
GAGTGGTTTAATGCTAATAAAGCACGTTTCAAAGAAAAAGTGGAAGCACCTTTTAAAACATTTATTAAAGACTTAATAGATCAAGCTAGTGCAGTAGATCCACGTATCAATATCACGGAAAAGGAAGCTATTTTTAGAATCTATAAGGACGTCCGTTTCAGTAAAGATAAAACGCCCTATAAGACGCAAATGACAGCGGCTATTGGTCCAGGTGGTCGAAAAGGCAATAAGATCGGAGGTATTTATTTGCACTTGGGCGCAGATCATTTTCGAATCTATACGGGTTTTTATATGCCCACACCTAAGCAAGTACAATTAGTCAGAGAAGCAATTGTTTCTGATATGGCAGGATTTAAGAAAATGGTGGAAGCACCACAGTTTAAAAAGTTATTTGGCCCTATTCAAGGGGAAGAACATAAGCGAGTACCAAAAGAATTTGCAGAATTTATAGAAGAACAACCATTGCTTCAAAAAAAATCTTATTACGCCTTTCATGAGTTTAAACCAGAGGCAATTTTGAAAAAAGACCTATTAGAAGTATGTATGCTACATTTTATAGCAGCACAACCATTAGGTGTTTTTTTCGACAAAGCCTTGGAGTAACCTTTTTGTTAGAAAACGTAAACTATATTAGACCCTATTTTGTATAGATAGACGTCTAATTAAAGTAAAACGAATCCCCTATTTTCATTTGTTTTGGTTGTCGTATTAAACCAATCAATATTCATTAACTAGAATAAGGCATATTTAGCGCTCAGAATGCTGCGGGGTCAACATCAAAGGTTTGACACACTAGACAGTTCCATTAGTCAAAGCTAATTAGAACGGTCTGACTTCTGACCTCTAAAAAACTATTCTACAAAAAAGCTTACTTATGAACATGGGTCAAGAGGCATTTGATAAGATTTGGAAAATGATCAGTTTGAGATATAAATCTCATCCTTGGCATGGCGTAGAAATCGGGAAAAATGCACCAGAAATAGTTACTTCCTTTATAGAGGTAATTCCATCAGATACGGTGAAGTATGAAATAGATAAAAAATCTGGTTATCTTAAGATAGACCGTCCACAGCGTTTTTCTAATATTGTTCCGGCGCTATATGGTTTTGTACCTCAAACTTTGTGTAGAGAAGAAGTAGCAGCCTACTGTATGGAAAAGACAGGCAGAACAGGTATCGTAGGAGATGATGATCCGCTAGATATTTGTGTATTAACAGAACGAGAAATTACACATGGTAATATATTGGTTCAAGCGAAACCAATTGGCGGTATGCGAATGATAGATGGAGGAGAGGCGGATGATAAAATCATTGCTGTTTTGAATAACGATGAAATGTATGGACAATGGGATGATATAACAGACATTCCAGAATCGATCCTCAATCGCTTAAAGCATTACTTCCTGACTTATAAGCAGTTGCCTGATGAAAAGCCTGTGTGCGAGATCACTCATATGTATGGATGTGAAGAGGCGAAAGCGGTAATCAAGAGAAGCCAAGTAGATTATCAAAAGGTTTACGGAAATTTGGAAGATGTAATGTCTATGACCTTGGTAGATGCCTTTACTTTTGGTCAACAGAAGCAACGTATATTGAAGGGGTTATAAAAAAGAGCAGAGAATAGAGAGCAGAGGAGCGAGACCTATTTCGTTTAAAAAACAATGAAATTTCATTAAATTTTAAACGAAATGTATCTCTATTCTCGCTTCTCTGCTCTCTATTCTAATTTAAACAATTTTATAGTCTCGCCGATACCAGCCAAGCTTTATAGCAATCTCAGCTACCAGCCAGAATAACACAAAACCAGCAAGTAGATCTTTAAAAAAATCCGCCACTGCTTGTCCTTCCATACCAGCAAGTTCTACCACTTTTTTTAAAATAAAACTAATACCTATAAATAGTAGGATACCTACAGCAGTTCTTCCAAATCGATGTAGGGTAGTGCCTTCATTCAAAGGAATTCCTTTTTGACCTAGTAATAGAAAACCTAATCCAGATCCTATCATAAAAGCAGGTAAAATATATACTTTGCTAGGGAGTATATATAAAAATAGTAAAGGTAGGAGTACTAGGAAGAAACTAAAGGTATTCAAGGCAATCGGATAATGGTTTCGTTCGAAGAAAGTTTGGCGTTTATTCTTTTTTAAAATACTCAAATGAGCAATATACCAACAGAGCCCACCCAGTGCAATTCCACCTAAAACATCTGCCAAAAAATGAACCCCTAAATAAAGCCTACTGATAGGGATTAATACCATCAAGGCAATACAGATCCCTCTTACCCATTTTTGTCGAAATAGACAGAGTAAGGTGCCCCAAAAGGCAATCGCAATACTGGAATGTCCTGAAGGAAAACCATATTCAATATGTTCGGCTTTTCTAGTTACTTCCAATACATCAGCAGGAAGCGGTTCCCAAAAGCTTTTAGCGCCTCTTTGAGAAAAATTAAAGGTATTTTCATCTGGAAGTTGCCCATCTAAGAATTGTAAAGTGCTATCCACATGGAAGGGGCGAGGTAATGCAAAGTAGTTTTTACCAATAAAAGTAATGGCCGCCGTCCAAAGCAATACTTGGAATAATATAAATCCTTTTTTATAATCAATTCCGAAGGTTAAGAGTAGTAGAAAGAGGATAAAAAACTCCATATACCCTAAGGTGGTGATGAACCGCATAAAAGCGGTTAGGAAAGGGGATTCAAAAGATTGAAGGAAGTGATTGATGGTTGTTTGAAACATGGATAATGATGCTGTCTAAAAAGAGTGAAAGTAAGGAAAATATTTAATTTTCCCGCAAAGCACTTTAGCAAAGTCCATATTTATGGAATAGATACGATTAATGGCTGATACCTGTGTAGCGCAAGGAGCGCAGGAAGGTAGCCGACATTTGGGATTAGAGAAAACAGCCCATCTAAGATGTATGCCATTTCTTCCCACAAGCTTTACTCAAATGTCAGCCATCGTAATAAAATGGCTGATAACTGTGTTGCGTAATGAGTGCAGAAAGGTAGCAGATATTTGGGATAGGGAAAAAGCAACCATCATGATAAAAAATCATAATATAAGTGACAGGAAAGCAAAAAAAAAGAGGCGTTAAAAACGCCTCTCTTAAAATCCCGTTCCGAAGAACGAGTTTCGTTTAGTTATCCCATATCCTAATTTCATATCAAAGATGCTCTTAATCGAGGCTTTTTTCAATTCGGTAAATGGGGTTTGTGTGACAGAGAAACTTAGTTTGACAATAAAACAAATTTCACTATGACCCTTTTTTTTGGTTTTGGAGCTCAATGTGACACCTAATTAAAATTCGTATTATTTTGTTTTATCTTTACATTAAGTCTGTTATTCTAGGATTTATATATTAGTTTTTGTTTAGTAACCTAATAGGGGTATGGAATAAGGGGTTTTACTAAAAGATATGTTGGCATATATGCCCCTAACACAACTACAAGGAATAAAAACACACTTTTTGTTAAATTGCTACTAGTTTTTCTCATTTAAAAAGCACCATACTAGCGGACATGAGCAAAGAACAGAGAAGCGAGCGCAGAGAATAGAGATAGATCTCGTTTGTAAGTAACGAAATTTCGTCGTTCCCAGCCTGCGTGCCTTGGCAGGCAGGTCTGAACGAAATACGTCTCTGCTCCCTTTTCTCTGCTCTCTGTTCTGATTCAATGCCTAGTATTGTAAAAAAGCACTATGTACGCTGTACACGAAATTGATTACGAAATTTTTGGCTCCGAAATGCAATTTGTAGAGATCGAATTAGATCCTACGGAAACAGTCATTGCGGAGGCAGGTGCATTTATGATGATGGAAGATGAAATAGAGATGAAAACGATCATTGGAGATGGCACCAAGAAAAGATCAGGTATTTTCGGTAAACTAATCTCCGTTGGTCAACGGTATCTAACAGGCGAGAGCTTGTTTATGACCACTTTTACCCACATAGGAGAAGAGGGGAAAAGAAAAGTCTCTTTTTCGGCGCCTTATCCCGGAAAAATTATTCCTTTGGATCTACGAGAATTAGATAATAAGATCGTTTGTCAAAAAGATTCCTTTTTATGTGCTGCAAAAGGAGTAACCATCGGCATAGAGTTTTCAAGGAAAATTGGTAGAGGTTTATTTGGTGGAGAAGGTTTTATTATGCAAAATGTCAAAGGAGATGGTTTTGCTTTTCTCCATGCTGGTGGTACGGTGACTAGAAAAGAACTGGTGGTGGGGGAAAAATTAGTGCTAGATACTGGATGTTTGGTCGCTTTTAGTGGTGGCGTTAATTTCGATATTCAATTAGTAAAAGGTATCAAAAATATGTTATTAGGGGGGGAGGGCTTATTTTTAACGACCCTAGAAGGGCCGGGTACGGTTTGGGTGCAATCCTTACCTTTTAGTCGTTTGGCTGATAGAGTGATTGCAAGTGTGAATAGAGGGAAAGAAAAAGGGGAGAGTGGGGTTTTAGAAGCACCGTAATTTATTTAGAGGTCAGATCGCTGCGCTGTCAGAAGTCAGATTGCTACGCTGTCAGACGCATGATGTTGACCATTCAATATACGTTCTATACCAGCGCGAGAGTCAACGTCATACATCTGACTTCTGACAGTTCCATTAGCGAAAGCTAATAGGAACGATCTGACCTCTGACTTCTGACCTTGAAAATATAAATTTTTACCAATGTACCGGATAGATTTCTTAAAAATCATCAAATTAGCATGGTTGGAGTATGACCCATCCCGTACTATTGTTTCTGTAGAAGATATTAGTGCGAAAGTTTCTACGAACCATGTGTACAAAATTACATTTGAGGATACTTGGTTTATTATTGCTAAACTCTCCTATTTTGGCCGACACGAACATTTTGTAGAAGACCATACCATTATCAATTCCCTTTCTAATAACTTACCCCATCCATATGAGAATTTTTTATCAAGGTCCTTGGTAAAAGGGAGTCAATTGTTTGTCTATCGTTATAAGGATACGTTAATAGATGCTTGGGTCGTATTCTATCGCCCTATTAAAATAAAGAAACGTCTGCCTCGAAGATTAAATGAAGAACAAATTGTTACATTGGGGCAGCAGATGGCTAAATTTCACAAGGGCTGTCATTTAATTAGGAATACCTTGCCGCCTTCTTCTAAAACCTTAAATACGGATATTGAGCATTTAATAGAAATTGTTAATTCTGATTTTGGGGCTTATGAACATCGTGCGCAGCAAGGGGTGATCAAACAACAAAGCGAGATACTATTTGAAAATTTAGCTAAACATAAATTCCATAATTTGCCTAAAATTCCGGTCTTTGTAGATTGGAATATTGGTAATTTTTCCGTTACCTCTAGTTTGAAATTATTTTCTCGCTGGGATTATGATTGGTTTAGAATGAGTTCAAGAATCTTGGATTTTTATTTTTTAAGTCGAGTGGTATCTGATGTAGGGGATCGTACTGTTTTTACCTACAATATAGGCCCTTTGATGGAAGATCGATTTATTTTATTTTTAAAAAGTTACCACGAAATATTTCCACTCGCTGCTACAGAGATACACTTATTAAAAGAAGTATATCGTTTCTTTATTCTAAATTATGTTATTAAGGACGGACGCTATTTTTTTCATGAAATTTATGCTTCAAAACTACAGAATGAGGCTTATCAAAACTATTTCCCATCCATCGAAAAAGAATTTGATGCCAATAAATTGTTAAAAGCACTTAGTCTATAATGCTATGCAAAAAATATCTTTCCGTTCTCTTATAAAAGATTATAAAGTCATTTTCTTAGATTCCTATGGAGTGGTAAAAAACCATAGGGGATTGATTAGTGGCGTTCCAGCAATGATAGAGGAGATAAGAACCTTAAAAAAACCTTTGAGAATCTTAACCAATGATGCCTCTAGAAGTGCGGATAGGCAAGTAGAAAAATTTGAAAGGCAAGGTTTGCTAGGTCTTCTAAAAGAAGAAATTATTACTTCTGGTATGATGGCAAAAATGTTTTTAAAGAATAAGATAACAAGTGGGAAAGTTGCGTATTTAGGGACGACCCAAGCGGCTGCCTATATCATTGAAGCTAATCTGGAACCTATCCCTGTTGGTCAAGTCAATGAGCAAAATATAGCAGAAATTACGGCGATGGTCTTTTTAGATGATGAAGGATTCGATTGGAATTTTGATATAAATGCTACTGTCAATTTACTTAGAAAAAGAAATATTCCTGCCATTGTGGCTAATTCTGATAAAATATACCCCGTTGCCAAGAACGATGTATCTATAGCTACGGGAGGCATTGCACAATTGGTAGGAAGTATATTAGGTCGAGAATTTATTCAGTTTGGAAAACCTGATTCTCAAATGTTTATGTATGCGTTCGAACAATTACAAAAGGAAGGAAACTTTAAAAGGAATGACATATTAATGGTTGGAGATACCTTGCATACAGATATTCTAGGAGGGAATAAATTTGGTATTAGCACTTTGTTAGTCTTATCTGGGAATACTCGGAAAGAAAATTATGAAACTCTAATTCAAGCCTCTGGGGTTATTCCGGATTTTGTTGCAGATTCGCTGGTCAGTTAGTAACAGATGTACATTTTATTTATCCCTCGTTCCTAATTAAATTTTCTTATTCTTATTTTTTGACAGATTTATCCAAAGCTCAAAAGTAGTTGATACTTTTTTTACCACGGATTCACTGATTATAAGCGTTCTACATAGTCTAATCCGTGAATACGTGGTGAAAAAGCACGATTAGTGTAAACTGCGTTGATAAATTTGTCTAATTTTTAAACGATTTCCTTATTTCTTTTTTAGCTAATGGATAGATCCACTTTTTATACTTCTTGTATATTTTTTATATTTCTTTACTTATTTGCTTTCAGTTGTACACATGATCAGAAACGAAATATAAAAGAATATTACTTGCCTATAGCCGAATTATCAGACGGCAAAGTCTACGAATATCATTCCCTTCATAACGATAGTTTACCGCCTTTCTATTGGTACTTCCGGACAATGGAACAAAAGGGAGAGACGATATTAACGAGTACCTACTACGATCATCAATTTACCGTGCAACAGTTGAGTAATGAGGTAGTTGTGAAAAATGGAGTTATTCTAAATGATTTATTCCTCTATGGAACCGATACCTTGACAGGAAAGCAAATTCAAAATCCTGTTAGGGTAGAGTGGGATAATGCTTTTCCTTTTGAAGTGACCGATTCTACAGGGGCTTTTTTATATAAAATTTATTGGACTGATTTAGATAATCCTCAGCAAAAATTACGGCTCATTCGGAATAAGCATTTTATGGGCGATGATACTTATATGTATAAAGGAGAAACGATTGACTGTGTACGTTTTTTAGTAAAAGAACTATTGGAAATAGAGGAAGTAGGCTTTCAAGAATTGAAATATACGGGCACGGAATTATATGCTAAAGGTATTGGACTAGTCTATTATAATAAAAAAATAGATGGTCAAATTGTTCAAGAATATGAGTTAGTAGATCAATATGATATGCAGGTATTAGAGGAACGCTTTAGGAAAAGTATAGAAGAATAGCTACTTTCTTATTAGACCTACTCTCAGCTCGTCACTATTCGATCACTCATTCGTCTAGAATAACGATAGAATTATCAGAAAATTTATAGGAATAACGATAATTGCCTGTATTTTTGGAAATAGCGGGCGTTCATATGAAGTATTTGGATAAAATAAAACGCAGTACTTAGACACATAGTACATATAGCTATGTGTACTATGTGCCTATGTGTTTAGATACAACACGCTCATTATTTTGTTTAAGTACTTTCTAAGTTCTAATTATTAAGAGAAAACTTATATTATGGTTTTAGACATACTTTTTGGATTATTTATGGTGATCGGTTTTTGGACGGGATATAGTAGAGGAATTATCAGTACGGTATTCACTGTGATTTCCTTTACGATAGGTGCCTTATTAGCTTTCAAATTAGGTCCAGCGTTTACCAATTTCTTAGAGCAAATTTTCAATAATGATCACCCATTGATGTTAGCAGCAGGATTTTTATTATCCTTCATCATCGTCATGGTCATTTTAAGAATGTTGGCAAGAGGTTTGGAAGGAATTTTAAAGTCTGCTAATATTAATTTTATTAATCAAATAATAGGAGGGGCGGTATTAGGGGCAGTAGCGATTCTAGTATATAGTTGGTTATTATGGTTTGCAGATCAGTCTCATCTAATAGACCCGCAAACGAAAACAGAATCTGTTACTTATACCTACACCAAAGAATTTCCAGATCACATGAAGGTGGTCACGGACCAATTAAAGCCTATGTTTAAAGAGTTCTGGAATGAGGCTTTAGATGCCATTGATCGAATGGAGGATATGAGTGTCCGGAAAGAATCTGATCCTACGATTTATGATATTGATGAAGATGGGGTTCGGGAGGAACAATAGTGGCTATCGCCACATTAAGAATATAGAACACGGAGGCACAGCGGCACAGAGTAAACTTATTCAAATTCTCTGTACCTCAGTGCCTCCGTGTTCAAAATAAACAAGTGGCGAAGCCACTTTAAACTCAACAAGCCACTGAGAAAAAATATTCAGTTCTCTGTGCCTCAGTGCCTCTGTGTTCAAAAAAGCGAAGTGGCGAAGCCACTCTCTAAAACTCAACAAGCATGAATCCAATAATTACAAAATTTCAAGAGCGAGCAAAATTATTTGATGCGCTTCAAGCAGATCATAAAGGTCAATGGGGAATCATGACGCCACAGCATATGGTCGAGCATGTTGGAGGGGTCATTTATGGAACATCAATGGGCAAAGGCTCTGCTACATTAGCGATACCAGAAGCGCAGGCAGCTAAAATGAAAGGCCGTTTTTTTAGTGCCTATTATCCCTTTCCGAAAAGTGTAAAGATGCCAGGGACACAGGATAAACCAGCAACGCAGTTCCCTTTGCGAATGGCTTCTTTGGAAGAAGCGAAAGAAAAATTAAATGGGGCAGTGTCAAAATTTTTAAAACAGTATGAAACGAATCCAGCACAAACTGCCCTTCATGGATATTTTGGCAACTTAACAATGGACGAGTGGTTGGCTTTTCATATCAAACATATGGAGCATCACCTGATGCAATTTGGCCTATTGCCACCAGCCGATGAAAAAATAACGCAGCTAGAAAAATTATTATACAAGGTGTATACAAAAGTACCCGCAGATGCCCCTGCTAAATGGGGAAGGATGAATGCCCACCAAATGGTAGAGCATCTCGGATTAGTATTTGTCTTGAGTACGGGCAAATTTGATCTGCCCTATAAAGGCACAGCAGAAGATGCCGCCAAATATTGGGCTGCATTTGAAGCCGCACCAGCTCCTTGGAAAACGGTGTTTCCAGCAACTTCCTTTGGCGACCCTAAACCACCTCGTGCGGCAACTATTGAAGCATCAAAAGCAGGTCTTCAAAAGACTTTTCAAAAATATTTAGCCTATTGTGAAGCGAATCCATCCGCTGTCAATAGTCATTTTTTCTTGGGCAATTTGACAGTCGATCAATGGCGACAGGTTCATGTAAAACATGTAGAGCATCACTTGAGACAGTTTGGGGTGCTGGAGGATATTGTTCAGTAAATCATACATCAGATTTCATAAATCATACATCATAAATCTGTTAAACTGGGCTGACTATTACATCCAACTAGATGGATTTAAGATGTATGATATATAAGTTAAAATTTATGATTTTGCCTCACTCGATGCTATAGAAATACTGAAAAACACAAACCACACCTCTTCCATGAAAAAACTACTAAGCTTCCTATTACTCTTATTACTCATCATTGGTGGAGCACTTTTTTATCTTCAAGATCACTTACGGTTAATTACAGGAACTGCAGCCAAGCGAATGTGTTCCTGTGTCTTTGTAGCAGATAGAACAGCTGAGTCTGTAGCTGAACAGGATAACAATTTTTCTATTGTCAGCTATGCGGATGCTAGTGTTGACAATACAAAGAAAATAGCTACTGCTTCGGTTTTAGGAATGGCAAAACAAACAGCTGTGTATAGACAAGGCTTAGGTTGTGCCTTAGTGTCAGAGGGCTATACAACAGATCAGTTAAGTGCCAATTCAGAGGCCGCTTTACAAGCTTCTTTACCAATGGCCGCTTCCAGCAAATGGCCTATGGGCAATCAAATAGTCGACTCTTTATTGCCTGCTTTTGATAAAACAAAATTGAAAGCAGCAATGGCCGCCGCTTTTGAAAATCCCGCTCTAAAAACTAGAGCAGTGGTCGTGCTAAAAGATGGTCAATTAATAGGCGAGAAATATGCAGATGGATTTGATAAAGACACGCCGATACTAGGTTGGTCGATGACGAAGAGTATTACTAGTGCGCTAGTAGGGATCTTGGTTAAAGAAGGAAAAATAGATATCAATGATCCTGTCAATATTCCAGAATGGAAAGATGATGAGCGATCAAAAATCACTATGAATAATCTATTGCAAATGAGTAGTGGATTAAAATGGGGAGAAATATATACGACGGTCTCAGACGTTACCAAAATGCTGAGCTTGGAAGGAGATATGTACCAACATGCCATTAGCGTGCCCGCTGAGGCAGCACCAGATACTAAATTTTACTATTCCTCTGGCACGACCAATATCGTAGCAGGTTTAATAAAAAAACATTTTAATCGAGTAGAGGACTACTGGGCTTTTCCACATACCGCTCTGCTAGATAAAATCGGTATGCATAGTGCGGTAATAGAACCCGATGCATCGGGTACTTTTGTCGGTTCTTCGTATTGTTTTGCTACGCCAAGAGATTGGGCAAAGTTTGGACAACTCTATCTAAATGATGGTGTCTGGCAAGGAGAAAGAATCTTGCCAGAAGGCTGGGTAGATTATACGCGTAGGCCTGCGAATGCCTCTGCAAAAGGATATGGAGCTTTCTTTTGGTTGAATGCGGATGAAGAATTAAAAGATGTTCCGACGGACATGTACGCCTGTAATGGCTTTCAAGGACAGCGTGTATTTATATTACCTTCTCAAAATTTGGTGGTGGTTCGAATGGGTTTATCTGAGGAAGGCGCTTTCGATTTTAATATCTTCTTAAAAGGAGTTTTGGAGGCGACAGCGGGTTAGGAGATAAAGGGTTTTTTATAGAACACGGAGACACGGAG
>CALJIY010000196.1 GCA_937973945.1 uncultured Saprospiraceae bacterium
AGCCTTTGATCTATTGATTGGTAGCTGGGTATTAAAAAAATCTCAGGAACTTGGGATGGCACATTGGTGGGTTATTCCTTGTTTGATTTTGTGCTTTATGGCGGGCCCTGCTGGTTTTTTATTGTTTTGGGTGATTAGTCGTTTTTATAAAAGTGGAGATGAGGAGATTTAATAGGAACATGGAGACACAGAGCGCACGGAGAAAAAATTTATATAACTCTGTGAGCTCCCTGACTCCGTGTTCTTTCTAGTCAACATTTAGCAAGCTCATTCTATCGCTTGGCATACTGTTCAAAATACAAACATTCCTCAATAATTTCCTCAAAGAACTCCGTGTCTTGATAATGATCTAACAATATATCAAAGTATGCTCTATATTCATTAGGTACATTTGGAATGTTATTACTATAAGTACTATAGTCACTGCCATTCTCTGTGAAGTAGGAATTTTGTTGGCATTTAGCAGCCATGAAGGCCGCACGAGCAGTAAGCTCAGGAGCATTAGATAATCGGTAAGCTTTATCAAAATAATAGAGTGGGAGACTGCAATCAGTTGTTTCTTTATTCCCATTTAAAATTAGAGCAGATCGAAAGATATCTTTTCCTGTTTTTAAATAATTCCAGCTACTACCACTTCTGAAATAATCGGCTAATTTCCAGGCATGCCCGAAGTAGCTGATGTTGTACAAGGCCACACCAATCTTATAATAATTATAAGCACCATTTTCTTCATCTGCTCTAGCCTTATATTCAAGTTCAAATATTTGCTCTAGCATATCTACCTTATGGTAAGCGACCGTATCAATAACTTTGCAATTTATACAGTCATTGAGTGTTTCCCTAAATGGGTTGGCAATCGCATATTTTTCTCTATCTTTTCTAGGTATTTGCTTCAGGGTTTCCAAAGCGCTTTCTAATTTATATTCACTCAAATAGAAAGTTCCTTTCATATCCCATAAATCATTTTCAATGGTCGTCCCATCTTCCTTGAGGACTAGAGAATTTTCTAGTTTAGTTCGATTGTCTTTTTTACAAAGCGCTAATAATTCATCTATGACTTCTAGTTGCGGATTATATTTTAGATCTCTTACACTATATTCATTTAGAAAAGCTTTTCCAGTTAAGCCATTGGCGTTATATAAATGACTTAGTTTATCTTTTGTGAATTTCTCAAAATCAGGATATCTTCTAAAGATCGCATTCTTCTTGAATTGGACAACCGTCTGCTCCATATCTTCATCTGCTTCTTCAAATCCATCAATAGTGGCAGCCATTAACATCGCTTCTAATTGATCTTGTAGGACTTCATCTTCGACAGAGGCTTGTATTTTTTTGAGTGTCTTTTGGGCAGCATAATAATCTCCAGCTAACAACTCTAAATACCCATCTGCAATTTTCCATAAATCGATATTCGGAATTTTTTCTTCTTTAATAATAGTTCGTACTAGACGTTGTAAATCTACCACTTGTTGTCCGGCAATTTTTCGTGGCAGGTGGTGTATTCTTTTATTTTCCCGCTTTTTTTTATTGAAATCTAAACCCAATAAATCTTTTTCTAACTGTCTAATTTCTCTAACTAATAAGAGTTCTAAGTTTTCATTCTCTGGATCTAAAGTGTAAATGTTTTCTATTTCTGAAACGACTTTGCTATTAGGATGACTAGCTCTTAATGCATATAAGGTAGCCCGTTCGTGATCATCTTGGCAAAGCTTTAAACATTCAAGCCATTCCTCATCTGTTAGGATTTTAAAACTTCGATAGGCACTAGTTCGTTTACTTGGGCAGTGGTCA
This sequence comes from uncultured Saprospiraceae bacterium, assembly GCA_937973945.1. Lineage (GTDB taxonomy): Bacteria > Bacteroidota > Bacteroidia > Chitinophagales > Saprospiraceae > JAFMDF01. The sequence continues at coordinate 1,792 of CALJIY010000196.1, forward strand.
AATATTTTAGCATATAGATAGGAGGCTTCTACATGTCTTCCTAATTTAGTTAAGGCACCTGCACGATGGCCTTCAATCCAATCTTCAATTAAACTCTCTTCGTTATCTATTTTTGGAAGTAAATAATTATAGAGTTCTAGTACCTCTCCATAGTTTTTTTTGTAATGCGCAAGTCGAATGAGCTGATAAGCATACCGCAGCTTAAAGTAATGAGATTTAGTTTTTCTAAAACTTTTAACACCATCCTTAATTAAAAAACTCATAGTTACGGTGTCTCTAGGCGGAATATTCCACCCATCGCTCGCTGTAACATGTGGTTCACATTTTTTTGCAAAAAACAAATAATCAACGGCTTCTGTACAGCCATTCTTTTTAAGATGTGCCGCAAAAGTATTATTAGCTAAAAAAGGAGGAAGTGGGGTGTCTTTTTGTCGTAAGTTTGAGCTCAATACCCGAATTTGATTGATAGGAGTTTTATAGATTAATTGGTGTAAATCTTTTGCTTTGGGGATGTCACAAAACCTAGACCGCCATTCTGTAATATTATCTTGTTGTTGTATGTTTTTTTTTGTTCTGATCTGTTTAAATAATTCCTCAAAACCAGCAAAGTAAGAGGCATTTTTAGACCCCAAATTAATGATCTTCGGATTTAAAAAAGAATAGCCATAAAAACTAGTATCATAAGGACCGCAGCCCATGGATATATGCGCAGGAGCTAAAAAGAAGAGTGCTAAAAGAAAGAGGTATTTACTTTTATACCGGAGTGCGTATGGTATCATCCTAAAAGATCAATTTTATCAGAATAATTAGGAAATCGAACAATATTATTTATCTACTTGTTATTATTTATAGGTAAATATAAACAATGTAAATTACTTTTAATTTCTATTAACTAAGTTACTTCAAGGGAAGTAACTACAAAAGAATAAAGACGTCTACATTACTGGACATAGTTAAGAACAGAGAGTAGAGAAGAGAGAGTAGAGATATATTTCTTTCAAGGAACGATGAAATTTCGTTACTTTTAAAACGTAATCTATCTCTATTCTAAGCTCTTGCTTCTCTATTCTTTAAAATGTCCAGTAGTGTGAAAGTCGTTTAAATAGTAATGGTTACTTAAAAAAACGAACAATGAATTCTAATAATAAATTTGATAAAGACTTTTTTGAGCCTATTCAGAAAATGATAGAGGATTTCTTTCCAAAGGATATGCAGGATTGGGCCAATAAGAAATTTTCTAATTTCGGCATCTATATTCCTGCTGCTAATATCGTGGAAACGAAAGATGCCTATGAGTTGGAAATGACCGCACCAGGTAGATCAAAAAAAGAATTTGCTATTCAATATACGGATGGTAAATTACTTATATCTGCGGAACGAAAAGCTTTACCAGAGCTAGATCCTAAGGATGCTTATATGCGAAAAGAATTCGCCTATCCTGAGATCTATAGACGTTTCTTCTTTCCAAAAAATTCCATTAAAATTAAAACGATAAAAGCTACTTATAAAAATGGGATACTTAAAGTGTTACTTCCTAAGATAGAGCCAGGTAAATATGGTATGGGGAGGTCTATTAAAGTGGATTAGGGGGGCGAAAAAATCATAGTTCATAAACCTGCCTGCCAAGGCACGCAGGCAGGTCATACATCATAAATCTGTCAATTAGGCAAAATACACTGATTTATGATGTAAGATTTTCTTACACGATTCATAGTTACACAGTATAGATCTTCAGTTTTAAAAATAGAAAGAGGATAAGTTTATTGAAAAACTTATCCTCTTTTTATTATTACACTTCTTCTTTATGACTATTGACTAGCTATTCTTTTCTGAGTGTAATTTTTTAGCTTGTCCGACCCAATCATCTCTTTGAACTCTACCTGGGAAGAACTCAATTGCATCATTCACAATCTGCATTAATTCTGTATCGAACTGGCCAACCTGCTCGAAGGTGTAGATACCTAAATTGTTCAATTTAGTTTCTAGGAAAGGTCCGACACCACTAATTAATTTTAGATCATCTTTTTCTTCGGCTGTCGCTACCTTTATCTTGGTGCCAATAGCACTAGCCAATTGTCCTTTCGCAGCTTCCGCTTTTGCAGCTTTTTCAGCTTTTGATGTACCTTTTGAAGCTGGTTTTTTAGCGGCTTTTAATCGTTCTATTTCCGCTTCTAATTTTTGCTTTTCAGTCGTCCAATTTGCCTCCTCCTTTTTCAAGGCATTCCATTTTTGCTCATATTCATCAGATACTGGCGTAGCAATATTAGCGGCAGCATACTGAACCTTAGTAGCCTTACTTTCTTCGAGTGCTGCTTTTAATTTTCTATTTTCTTCGCTTAAAGTATTATGCTTAGCAGACCAGTTAGTTTCCTCTTGTTTCAAGGCATTCCATTTCTGCTCATATTCATTGGTACTACTGGCAGCTTTTCTTTCAGCAGTTAATTTCTCCTCCAATGCATTTTTTAACTCTTCATTTTCTTTGCTTAAGGTCTGGTGCTTATTCGTCCAGTTCGCTTCCTCTTGTTTCAATGCATTCCACTTTTGCTCATACTCATTTGTAGTAGGGGCAACATTTTGTGCAGCAGCTAATTTGCTTTCTTCTAAGGCTGCTTTTAGTCGATTATTTTCCTCGCTTAAAACTTTATGCTTATCTGCCCAATTAGCTATCTCAGCAGTAGAGTCATTAGCTTTTGCTTGAGCTAGTGTGGACTGGGTCTCTTCTAAAGAACCTTTTAAGCTTTCATTCTCTTTTGCCAAATGCTGCAACTTAGCCTTATAAGCCTCTATTTCTTCCGCATTAGCTTCGTTGGTAGCTTCTGGTGTAGCAGTAGATGCTGCTGCTTGTTGTTCCAATTCCTTCATCTTCACTTCTGTCCGTTCTTGTAAACCTAACAGACTATCATACTTTATCTTTATCTCTTTTTGTCCATTGACAGCTGCTTCATTTTGACTAATTAAAGTTTCAATCTGACTCTTTTGAGCAGCAGTCTGTTCATTGGCTGCAGCAATAGCAGATTTTAAAGCAGCAATTTCTGAAGTTAAGGTCTCGGTCTGATTACTAGTTTCTTCGTGAGTTGTTTGAACAGCAGTTCTTGCGGCAAGTAACTGCTCATATTTATATTTAAGCGTATTACGTTCCAAATTAGCTTCTTCGAAACGAGGTCTATACTCTTCGTATTGCTTAAGTTTACCGAGTGCTGATACTTTCTCTTTTTTTGCCTCTTCAGCAGTCAGCGCTAACACTTCCATTTTAGTGTTCAGCATTTCATTATTTTCTTGTAGTTCCTCAAACATTTCAGTTTTCGTTGCTAATTCCCTTTCTAATCTGGCATATTTTGATTCCCATGCACGAATCTCATAGCTATTATCTGAGGAACCATTGCTAACTACTGCGGCGGTGGCAGCAGCGGCAGGTACGGCCTTTAATTGAGTCATCAATTTACTAACCTGAGATTCTTGAGCGGATAAATCTTTTTTTAAAGTAGTATTGGTATTGCGCAACTTATTACTGGAACGCTCCAATTCTTCATACTTGGAAACGAATCCTTGGTGATTGCCTTTTAATCTTTTATAGGAGGCATCTCTATCTTCAAATTGTGTTCGCCATTCATTAGCTTTAGCACCTCTCATTAACCAAGCTAACAAAAAGCCAAGCAATGCGGCACCTACTACCCAGAATAACCATTTACAAAATAATGCTAACATAATTATATTTTTTATTGGGAAAAAATGACTAAAGAATGAAGTAAGAATAAATAGATATTTATTACGACTTCTTCTGTTAGTACTATCTAAATACGACTGGGCATTGTTTAGAACAGAGAGCAGAGAAGAGAGAGTAGAGACGTATTTCGATCAGAGAGCAACGAAATTTCGTCATTTTTTAAATGCAATCTGTCTCTATTCTCTGCTCTCTATTCTCTGTTCTTTAAAATGTCCAGTAGTGTGTACTATCTATTCAGACGAATTTCAACTCGCCTATTTAATGCACGACCTTCTGGTGTGTCATTAGTTGCTATTGGTGCGTTAGGACCTTGAGAATTAGTTGTGAATATATTATTACTATATCCTTGTTGCACGAGATAATTTCTAATGAAATCAGCTCGTTCCTGTCCTAATTTTGTGTTTTGAGCAGCATCACCTTGGTTGTCAGTATGGCCAGTGATGGTTACACGTGCATTGGAATTAGAAGTGGTATATTTTTTTAATTCGCTTAAATAACTCCTTAAATCATCATTTTCAATAATCGTATTCTGACCACTTTGAAAATAAACATTTAAGGGCTTTAATAGACGTTCCACAGGAGCGGCTGCGATATTGCATTTATTTTGAGATAAATACCAAGCACCTGTTAAACACCAACCAGCTAAAAGTAAGGCTATTGGAATGATTAGCTTCTTCATTATGTGTGAATAATTTTAAATTATAAATTGACTGCTCGAAGGTTCTATAGCTTGATTTTATGGGTGAGGTCGAGAATTTTGCTATAGTATAGATTGTTGATAAAGGAATCAATAATAGATATTTTAACCTTTATTTAGCACAATGTATATTTATTTAGATGTGAAATCTTAAAAAAGTAACGGCTTAGCACACAATAAGAAGTAAATAGGAAGGATAAATGATCGTGGACGGAATTAAATCGAAGTTTTTTCAAGTAAAGCAGGAAAATGCGAACCTACACGAAGCAAGAACCGATCATTTCTTGCTTCGTGTAGGTATATCTATAGTCCAATTTTAGTCCCTTTTGGAATGATGGCCCCTTTTTTTAATACAATGATCCCTTTTTTAATACAATGCGTATCCGTCTCTATGTCTTTTAACTCTGGATCCCCTTTGATGGTGACGTTATCGCCAATTCGACAATTTTTATCAATAATCGCATTCTCAATATGACAATTATTGCCAATGCCCATAGGAATTGTTTCACCAAGTTCCTCCAAGTTTTCATAAAAATCATTACCCATAATGATACTTTTATGGATAACGGTTCGATCGCCAACTCTTGAACGAATACCTATAACGGATTGCTCAATTTTATCCGCTTGAATAATACTACCTTCTGACACAATTGCTCGCCAATAATAAGTACCGGAAGTTTTAGCCGGAGGAAGCATTCTTGGACGCGTATGAATCGGATTCATACTATCGAACAAATTGAATTCTGGAATATTATCTGTTAGGGCGAGATTGGCTTCAAAGAAAGATCTAATATTTCCAATGTCAGTCCAATAGCCATCGTATAAATAACTAGAGACTTTATAGGAAGTTTTAATAGCTTCAGGAATGATTTCCTTACCAAAGTCTGTATGATCTGGATAGTCTGCAAAAAGTTTTCTAATGGTTTTTCTACTGAATATATAAATCCCCATAGATGCCAAATAGATCTTACCTTCTGCTTTATTTTTTTCTGGCACTTCCGACTCCCACTGCGGTAAAAGGCTAGCATCAGGTTTTTCAATAAAAGAATCTATGTATCCTTTTTCATTCACCTTCATGATACCAAAGGCAGGTGCGTCTCGTTCGTTTACGGGTATGGTAGCAATAGTAATATCTGCTTTTTGTTCAATATGGTTTTTTGCAAAAGCTTGTAAATCCATTTGATATAATTGATCTCCTGATAAGATCATCACATAATCAAAATCATGGATGCCCATATGAGCTGCGCCTTGTCGAACAGCATCTGCTGTTCCTTGAAACCATTGATCACTATCTCTTGTTTGCTCTGCTGCTAAGATATCTACAAAGCCCTTACTGAACATATCAAAGTGATACGTATTTTTGATATGTTGATTTAGCGAAGCAGAATTGAATTGAGTTAAGACAAACATTCTTTTAATTCCAGAATTCAAACAATTAGAAATTGGAATATCAATTAATCTGTATTTTCCTGCAACAGGGACGGCAGGTTTAGAGCGTTGCTCCGTTAAAGGATATAATCTCGTTCCTGCTCCTCCTCCTAATATAATAGCGATCATATTGACTTTCATAGGCTGGTAATGTTGTCTTTTAGTATTTTAAAATCGACTGACTTATTTTTTCTAATCGTCAAATTCCTGAAATCTAGCAATTTTCTTGTACAATGAGAAATAATCCTCCGCAGACTTTTCCCAAGAAAAATTTAAATCCATGATTGCTTCCCTTATAAATGCAAATGCCTCTTTATTATTATATAAGGATACAGCTCGTTGGATTGCCTGAGTAGTATCAGCTAAGCTAAGTTGATTAAATTGAATACCCGATCCATTAGGATTAGAAATATCGACAACCGTATCTTTTAGTCCACCAATAGCTCTTACAATCGGAATGGTCCCATATCGCATAGCATATAACTGATTAAGTCCACATGGTTCTACTCTAGAAGGCATCCAGATAAAGTCAGATCCAGCATATAATTGATGAGCAAGTTGTTCATTATATTCCAATGCTATAGCTATAATGCCTTTATATTTTTCACCTAAATCTGATAAGATCTTGTGTAAGGTCGGATCACCAGTTCCTAAAACGATAAAAGCAGCCTTGCCACCACTAGATAAGTAATGTTCAATGGTAGGTGCTAAGAAGTCTGCTCCTTTTTCTCTAGCTAGACGACCTATAAAAGTAATGAGGGGCAGGGTAGGAGGGACATTAAAATGAGTACATAACCATTTTTTGTTAGTAGCCTTAAATACTCGAGCACTCTTTTTCAATGGATGCGCTAAATAAGTATCTGTGGCTGGATTCCATACTTGAGTATCAATACCATTCAAGATACCATGCGATTTAGGCATCTCTTGTTGAAGTAAATGACTGAGTCCTTTCGTATAAATTTGTAATTCTTCTAGATATCCTGGAGAGACCGTCGTTAATTTCCAACAACATTTAATTCCTGTTGCTAAAGGATTAATCTGTTGATCCCAATCTAGTAAGCCACCAACTCTACCATCGAATAGCGGTAATAAATTCACTAGCTCCCAATCAAAGCTACCTGGATATTCTCCATTATGAATTGTAAATACACTTGGAACTTTTTTGAGTACTGAAAACTCAGGACAATGTTGAAGCATAAATGGAATCAATCCAGTGTGATGGTCATGACAATGAATTACTTTAGGAAGCTTCTCTAGCGTTATCAACCATTGTAAGATAGCTCTTTGAAAACAGATAGCTCTTTGAGCAGCGTCTTCATACCCCATGCCATTATGGTCGAGATAAATTCCTGGTCGATCATACTTTCCTGGAATATCTACCACATATAATGGAAAAGCTAATGGAGTTTTTAGCTGTTGTATTTTAAAAGCAATAAGATCTGTATCTAATTGAATAACTCCTTTAAAGCAAGTAATCCAAATTTGTTTACTGATCCATTTGTTATCATATTTTGGAAGGATAACACTGGAATCTATTCCGGCTTTGTTTAAATATTTGGGAAGGGCTCCCACTACATCTCCTAAACCGCCGGATTTTGCTATAGGATAGCATTCAGTGCTCACGTGTAGTACTTGCATAGATGGTTTGGTGCTCGTTGTTTAATGGAGTTTATTTGATTAACACAATCTCCTAAAAGAATAACAAATGCTAAAATAGTAAAATATATTATAAAATATATTATTCCAGTAATAAGTACCTCAATTAAGGTATTTATTATTTTTTTTCTAGAAATTGATCACTTGGCTTTGTTTTTGCTATAATAATCAATGTATTCCTACTTACAATATTCCAATCGTATTACTACCTTATTCAGGGTAATTTTTGCTTATTTTTCCTAAAAAATGGAGAATGGCAAAATATTTGCTTCTAATAAAGTAGATCACCACATACAAATCCTTACTATTAATAACCTACTATATAGTTAATAACCTACTATTATCGAATTTTTATATAGTATACTTAATTAGTACCATTACATGTTAATCTTGAGAACGTATATTTAAAAGTTACGGACAGCTCATAGATTAATAACCCACTTACTTTTTACAATTTAATGTGTTTTGATGGAGTCTTACTGACTCCTTAAATACATCTATTAATAACCTACTTTACTTTTAAGATCGTTCTAAACAAGATTCTAATAAAAGCTGCAAACCATTAGGTGAGCGGCTTTTTTTTTTAGCCGACAAATCCCCTTCTTCTATCTTCCAAGCAACCTTTTATTTTATATCCTGTCTTTCATAATATCAATCAATCTAATTTTTTATAAAACAACTTGAAACCATACCAAAAATAGAATAGAGCGTAGAGATAGTTTTCGTTTAAAAGATAACGACATTTCATTGTTTTTTAAACGAAATACGTCTCTATTCTCTACTCTAACTTCTCTATTTTAAAACCAGTATAGTTTTAAAATAAAACAATAACAATGAAATATATTTTAACAAAGTACTCAATGATTTTATGTTTAGTATTTAGTACTTGCTCATTATCTGCACAATGGGGCTGGGGGAGTGGTATTAAGGGAGAAGGGAGCAGAGTCACTAAGGTATTAGATATAGACCAATTTACAGGGATCGGTTTAGCATTATCAGCAGATGTTCATTTGATGTATGGTAAACAGCAAAAAGTAGAAATTAAAGCACAAAAGAACATTATAGATAACATAGAGCGAAGGGTAAAGAATGGTATGTGGAATATCAAGTTTGAAAAGAATGTAAGTAAGATGGACCCTGTTGACATTTACATTACATTAAGCGAATTTGATAAAGTGTCCATTGCAGGGGCAGGAAGTGTTATTGGTAAAGATCGCTTTCAATTAGATGATTTGAAGGTATCTATAGCAGGCTCTGGAGAAATAGAACTAGAAGGTGCCGCTGAAGATTTAAATATTAGTATCGCAGGCTCTGGAGATGTGAAATTGAAAGCGCTAAAAGCAAAGGAATGTAAAGTGAGTATCGCAGGTTCTGGAGATTGTGAAATTAATGTAGAGCAAGATCTTTCTGTAAAGATAGCGGGCTCTGGAGATGTGAAATATAAAGGAAATCCAGCTGTAAAATCTTCTATAGCAGGCTCTGGAGATGTTAGCAGTTTTTAAGAGAAAGTTCAAATGTCAAGACCAAGCATCAAAACTCACAATAAGTTGACAACCAAATTTGTATAAAACTGACGTTTTATTTTTGACACAGTTCATTGAATATCCTCGTTTTTAATAATAAAAGAGACCAATTCGTTCGCAAACGAATTGGTCTCTTTTCTGTTCTATGTGTCCAATAGTATTTTTATGCTTCTACCAATACTAGTGTATTCATAATTTTAGCATATAGTTCCTGCGGTTTAAATGGTTTAGAAAGATAATCGTTCATTCCCGCATTAATACATTTATCAGATTCTTGTTTGGAGGCATTTGCAGTCAGCGCTATAATAGGTACTTGACTAGTTGTTCTAATTCTTTTCGTAGCTTCAATACCATTCATAACAGGCATTTGAATATCCATCAGTATGATGTCATAGCCATGCTCTCTATATTTCTCAACACCTATCATTCCATTTTCTGCAATATCGACTTTTACATAACTAGACCAAGTTGTTAAGACTTTTTTGGTAGCAATTTGGTTGAGGAAGTGATCTTCCACTAGTAATATTTTAATAGGCGCATCTGGCGTTTTCCCAGAATTGAAACTTGCAAGGCGACCTAATTTAATTGGAATTTCAACGGTATAATTTGTGCCTTCCGTTTTAGAACTAGCAACAGAGAACTGTCCATTAAGTATGGTTGTTAGTTTACTAACCATTGCTACATGGAGCAAAGATTGTTGGGAATCATCCTTGTTATCTTCAGAATACACCTCCAATATCTTTTCTGCATCTTCAATATCATTAATTTTTTCGTCGGTCAATACAGTAGAAGCGTCGTGTATTAGAAATGAAAAAACTGCTTGATCATCATCCAGTTTGTTTATTGCAGTATTAACAGTGAGTGCCCCTTTCCTATTACTATTTTTCAGAGCGGTTTCTGTAAGGTTGTAAATGATTTGTGTGATTTTTTTTGCGTCACTATAAGCTGTATTAGAGACTTTCTTAGGCATCTTAAAGTCAACTAAAAGTTTAGCACTATCTGCCTTAATTTGCACAATCCTTTTAATACTTTGTAGATAGTCTTTTAATTTGATTTCTTCTTCCTCAACTTTTACCTTATCCGTTGCTAAGATGGAGAAATTCAATAGGTTGTTGACCATGATGGAAAGATCTTCAACAGATGTTTTTAAATCTGTTAAGTATTCTTTTTGTTGAGGGGTCAATCGAGAATTTTCTATTAAAAATAAAAGGTTTACGACAGAGGCAAGAGGTGTTCTAATATGAAATCCCATATTCATTAAAGCTTCTTCTTTAACTTTAGAAGCTTTATTAGACATATTTTTCTCTATAATTAACTGTTCGGATAATTTTCGGTCAGTTATATCTTGGACACTTCCAACTAAAATGATTCTTTGTGTAATCTCATCATAAAAAACCTTAGCATTTAATGCCACATGTTTGATCGTATGATCTTCTTGCACAATTCGATGTTCTATTTTGCATAGGGAGCCATCCTCGGAAATATTATCAAAGAAATTGGATACTTTTTTCTTATCGTCAATATGCACATACCGTAAGTAATCAGACATACTCGGCTGAATACTATTTTGACGCAACCCAAATATGTTATAGATTTCTACGGTCCATTTCATGCCGTTAGAAACGATATCCATTTCAAAGTTTCCAAATCTAGCCATTGCCTGCGCATCTAAATATCGTTTCTCACTAATAGAAAGATTGCGTGCGGTATCTTCTAGCTTAATAGTTGTTTTGTATCGTTGCAGTGCATATCTGATGGATCTACCGATTAATTTTCCATCAAATTGTCCTTTTACTAAGAAATCTTGTGCACCTGCTTTAATAGATTGGTTTCCAATAATTTCATTATTTACAGTAGTGGTAACAATTATTGGTAGGTTTGAAACTCTCTCGAGAAAGTTAGTCAAGGTTTTAAACCCCGTGCTATCAGGTAAATTTAATTCTAATAATACAATATCTATTTCTTGTGATTGTGCAATTTCGATACCAGTAAAGAGTCCTTCAGCTATAATCAGATCGTATCTGACGGAAGAATCCTTTAGTATTTTATCTATTTTTTGCCCATCCGTAGAATCACCATCAATCAATAAAATTGACGTTTTATTATTACTACTCATATTAAACTGTAGATTCGTTTTCTTTTCAAAAAAACACAACTTATTCTATATAGATCTTTATCATTGTGGTAGCATTTGTCGATGCTACGCAAGTAGGTGGTATAGAGAGGAAATGTGGAGGGCAAAATAATAAACCTAGTAAGTTTTGCTTCCCTATATCGTCCTATACAATGGGGATCTTAAATTCTTGTAGAACTTATTGCGTCTTTAAGACAGTATGTTTTAAGATTAAATCGGAATGAGGGAAAGTAGGGTGGAAAAGATATACTCAAGTTACTAAAGAACAATTGTTTTGGAAAATTGTCTTTTTTTGGACTACCCTTTAGACTATTTATTCAAATATGATGCCCAAATGGAAAAAGTTGGATCATGTGACAGGCAGATTTGCATTATTTTGGATTTTCAAGGACAGTCTATACTAGCAAAATGTTATTCGCAATTAAAAAAAAGCAGTTGGTGGGCTATTTTTGTGCTTTAAAACTCGAATTGTTTTTTTGACAATTAAATTCAAATAGAAATCTAGACAATTTAGTGTATTAAAATTCTTAAATATTTTTCAATGTATACTGTAAAAGCTCTTAAATCCTTGTTTCTAGAATATATGGAAGCGAATAAATTTGACTATTCTCCAAGAGAATTATTCGAACCCGTAGACTATATTCTGCAGTTAGGAGGGAAACGACTAAGGCCAGTATTATTACTAATGAGCTATAACCTCTACAAAGAAGATATAAAAGCTGCATTACCAGCTGCTTATGCATACGAAATATTTCATAATTTTTCATTAGTGCATGATGATATAATGGATGAGGCACCTCTTCGAAGAGGTAAGGCAACTATTCATCAAAAGTATGACATAAATACGGGGATCTTATCGGGAGATGTCATGTTGATATATGCCTATAAATATTTACTAGATATAGAAAAAAAAGAAGTAATACCTGAAATTCTATCCATTTTTACTAAAGTATCCGCAGACGTTTGTATTGGACAGCAGTATGATATCAATTTTGAAACAGCAAAACAGGTAACAATAGAAGAATATCTGAAAATGATAGAACTTAAAACAGCAGCATTGATCGCTGGAGCTATGTATACCGGAGCTTTGCTCGCTGGGGCGTCAAAAGTAGATTGCCAGAATTTGTATGAATTTGGGTTAAATATAGGTACAGCCTTTCAACTACAAGATGATATACTAGATACCTATGGAGACGCAGCTACTTTTGGGAAGAGAATTGGTGGAGATATAGTACAAAATAAAAAGACCTATTTAGTATTAACGGCCTTAGAAAGAGCTAATAGTACGCAAAGAAAGCAATTAGAAAATTTATTATCTAGTCATCCTGTAGATGAGGAAGCTAAAATAGAAGAGGTGACTCAATTGTTTAATGAATTGAATATAAAGGAACTAGCTAATAAAAAAAGAGATGAATATCACTTGAAAGCCGTGAAAAACTTAGAATCTTTGGCTATTGAAGGGAAAAAACTGATTCCATTAAAAAACGTAGCAGAAAGCCTTTTAAAAAGAGTCCAGTAGGCAAAGAAAAAGGAGCAACCACTATTAATGGTTACCCCTCACACTATGAAACACTATATTTTAAAAGTTGATTTTTCTAATTTATCTGACAATTTTACAAAGAAAATAATTATTAAACAAGAAAAAATGTAAAAAGCCATTGTATAATCGAAAATAAATGTTAAAATATTGCTATTCAAAAGTGTGTTTTGTGACGAGCATATCTTTTAACTTTAGATTATTAGATCTGGCTAACTCTGTATAAAACGAATGTGTGTTAAATATATTATATTATTTAAAATTATATTTAACTTAAGCAAAAACTAATTTATCCAAGTTGTTTTTATCGATACTTAATGTTTTAATTAGCGTCTATTAGATCTGTTTTAGATCCAAAACAGATTCTTTGTTATTAGTTAAAATTTTATTCGATAAAATTATTCAAGAACTAATTAAACTGCTTATAAGTAGCCAGTTATTTTTTATGAAAAAACCGCTATGAGTACTCATTTTTCCGTAACTTTGCGCTTCCTGTAAAGCATTTCTGTTTTAGTTATATAACAGATTGCTTCCAGCTTATTTTTAAGCTTTTCCTATCCTAATTTTAATTAATTTTCATGTCAGATAAAGAAAGAATAATTCCTGTTTCCATAGAGGATCATATGAAATCGGCCTATATAGATTATTCTATGTCCGTGATTGTATCTCGTGCATTACCAGATGTTAGAGATGGATTAAAACCGGTGCATCGTAGAGTACTATATGGAATGTCTGAATTGGGATTAACCTATAACAAATCTCATAAGAAATCGGCAAGAATAGTTGGAGAAGTACTTGGTAAGTATCACCCACATGGAGATACCTCTGTATACGACTCGATGGTACGTATGGCACAAGATTGGTCTTTGCGCTACCCATTGGTGGATGGACAAGGAAACTTTGGTTCCATGGATGGAGATAGTCCTGCGGCGATGAGATATACGGAAGCCAGGCTAGAAGATATAGCAGATGAGATGCTTTCCGATCTTAGTAAAAACACAGTTGATTTTTCGGATAATTTTGATGATACCTTAAAAGAACCTACTGTTCTTCCTACGAACATACCCAATTTATTAATTAATGGGGCTTCTGGTATTGCGGTTGGTATGGCTACGAACATGATGCCACATAATCTATCCGAATGTATTGACGGTATTATCGCGCAGATAGATAATCCTGAAATTACGATAGATGAGTTAATGGAATATATAAAGGCGCCTGATTTTCCTACTGGAGGTATTTTATATGGAATGTCTGGTGTAAAACAAGCATTTCATACAGGTAGGGGTAAAGTCGTCGTACGTGCTAAAGCAGACATAGAATCTGATAGCTCTGGAAAAGAGAAAATAATAGTAACAGAGATTCCATATCAGGTTAATAAAGCTAATCTAATCGTTAAGATAGCGGATTTAGTAAATGCGGAAAAAATCAAAGGAATCAGTGGTATTCGAGATGAGTCGGATAGAAAAGGTCTGAGAATTGTTGTAGAGATTAAGCGGGATGCAATGGCCAACGTTATTTTGAGCCAACTATTCAAATTTACGCCACTTCAATCTTCTTATGGAGTAAATAATATTGCGCTAGTTAATGGTCGTCCTGAATTATTAAATTTAAAGCAGATCATTACAGAGTTTATCAAATTTAGAATCGAAGTAATTGTTCGTCGAACACAATTCGATCTTGATA
>CALJIY010000197.1 GCA_937973945.1 uncultured Saprospiraceae bacterium
GTAGCGGACTTATCCCAAGAGTTAGTAGCAGTAAACAAGAAGATTTTATAGTCAGCAGCAGTTAGATTTTCAAAATAGATGGTACTCGTTGTATCGATAATAGATCCTTTTTGGAGGGGCAAACCATTATCTACATTCACTAATTCGTAACTATAAGGTGGATGTCCTTCCGTAATGTCTAATACCAATGTTCCATCATTATCTCCAAAACAATCTAAGGTATCATTTTTAAAAATTGCTTTGATGGGAATGACATAAGGCATTACAAAGCAGGTATCTAGGGTACAACCAATGCTATCAACTACTGTTATACAATACTCGGTTCCACCAGATAATTCTTTTGTAACAGGCTCATTTGTGCCATCTGACCAAGTAATGGTATTTACTCCTGAACCACCAGTAACAATTACATTAGCATTGCCATCGCTTACCCCTAATCCGCCCGCTTTTTTTATTATATCAATGTCCACTTGAAGGGCATCAACGAAACGTACTGTTGTCTCTAATATTTCTAAACAACTTTCAAAACGAACTGTATCTATATAAACGCCTGCTTCTGTATACATTTGATCACCTAGTATAACAGGAAATCCCTGACAACCAACCGCATCAAATTTCTTTAAATCGGGATAACCAGGATCGGTGATACTGATATCGAATATGCCACTAGGATTCGCCTCGCTTCCGTCGATCATGATCCAGTACGTTTTGTTGGGATCTAAACATTCCACAGTCAATCCATTCTCTAGACCATCATTTTCATAATGATGACTTACTCTTGTTAAACTTCCAGTACAGGTATCATCATCTGAACTGAAAACAGCTATTTGAGGTTCAATAGCATCAACACCGATTGGATAAGGTTGGTTACTAATGACTTTTATAAAAGCTCGATGAGTCGAGGGTGGTGTAAATTGAAACCAGACAGGTTGTAGAGAAGAATAACTTTCTACTACTGGATCATTGATATTGGTCGCACAATTATTAAAAAAATTGGTATGAGTTGTAGTTCCTCCCTCCTCTACAGCCAAAGGGATGGCCCCGCAGATATCATCATTCCCGCCTTCGACTTCTATCTCTCGTATTCTGATACTAAAATAGCCGTTTAACTCAGGTACATCAGGATTGCTCGTATCGTCAAAAACACCATCCACTAACAGGTAATATTCTTGATTAGGTGGGAGACATTCTAATAGCAAATGTTCGTCTAAAACAGCAGGATTGTGATGATCCGTAATATAATTTATCTCTCCTCTGCAATCTGTGTCTAATTGGTATAAAGCTAATTGCAGATTAATAATATCCCCAGTAGATTCTGGATCATTGAATGCTTCTATTAAAATTAAGTCACTCGGATCATCTCCCGTATTAAAAGAGAACCAGACGCCAGCATTATTCGTAAAACTACCACCGATCTTTTTAGGATCAACCTCTTCTGTTGCAGTGGCGCAAAAATTATTATACGTTGTTAAATCTTCTTTTTCTTGGACAGCTCGATTACCATCTAAAGTTCCTAAATCAATAGCATGACAAATATGATCGTTAACCGCTCCATTCTGCGGACCATCTGTGTTAATGGTAAAATTAAGACTCCCGCCAGAGTCTAATCCATCAGAAATATTTAAATCGTAGTCAGTACTTGTTCCTGCTAAGGGCAAAACGAAATATTCACAGATCATTTGCTCACAATCCATATCTATTTTACAAGGATCAAATAAGCTATCATCATTTTCAAAAACTTTAAAACAGACTTGAATTTCTCCCCCCCTTAAATCCCCTAAACAATCCAGACTAGCCCTGAATTGAGTGTTGGGCGTCGTGTTATGACAAAACGCATCGCCATAGGTCATCCAGCCTTCGTTTTCAATATTGACCTGCCAAAGCGGCTCTGCATTGCCACCAAATCCATCTACACAGGTACTGGTTGCTTGTCCGTCATTTATACGTACCTCAATCGTGTTTTGAGCGAGTATAGGCATCGATAGTAGTAATAGAAAGAGACTGCATCCGAGGATACGGCACAGTTTTGTCGAAGGGAGACTTTTCAGCCATTGGAAAATAGGCATATAGGTAAAATTGGTACTTATAGAATCGGTTGTAGTAAAAAAAAGATAATCAATCTTAACAACGTTGAGGACGTGGGATAAATTTTGCTATTATTTGACAGAGTATTACATATTAGAAAATATCTTCAATAGCATTTTAACATAATTGTCGTGAAGTAGTCACTAAATAGAGTGTCCTAGGGAATAGCAGAGATACCCAAGGTATGCACACTTTAATTAAAATAACAAAAAATTAACAGATAGAATTAGAAAAAAGGATGGTAGGAACAGAATAGAAAGATATTGTCAATGGGATGAAAAGTTCAGCAGCTTTAATTAAATAACAAAAAATAAGAGATAGAACTGAAAATAAGTAGGTAAGAGTAAACGGATATTCTGCCACTCGCCTTAATTTGTGAAGCAACGGGAAGTTGCTGGACAAAAGGGTTCATCGAAAGACAGTATGTCAAAATCATAGAACTTGTCCAGCAACGGGAAGTTGCTGGACAAGTTTTATCAAAAGACAGCAAGGTATGTCAAGATCATAAAAATCCTAACATCCTACAATCCTAATCATGCTTCTAGTGGCGGAATACGTAATACCTGCCCCGGATATATTTTATTAGGATCCTTTAACATTGGCTTATTAGCATCAAAAATCATAGGATACTTCATGGCATTTCCATAATGCGCCTTCGCTATTTTAGATAAAGAATCGCCTCTTTTTACTTCATAGAATACAGCTTCTGCTGCTGGATTTTCAACAATCATTCGATCATCTACAGAGGCAACGCCTGCTACATTACCCAAAGCTAGAATTACTTTTTCTTTTTCAGCTTGCGTGTCTACGCTTCCATAAACAGTTACGGTGTCTTCATAAAAATCTACATCAAGATCTTTTACATCAAGATTTAAACTATTGACAACTCCTTTTAAGACAATTACTTTTTGTCTTCTTGCAATATCTTCTGCTCGCTTTGTATCGACTTCCGTTAAGGTCGTGTTCGTTGTTGGTTTAGCAGCGGTATTACCAAATATCTTAGCGCCAGCATTTTTTAGAAAAGAAAATAAACTCATAGTTGGAATAAATTGGTGTTAGTTAATTTTAATAGGAATCTACTAAATTAAATTCTGAAACAACTTCTAATTTAGCAACACTAAAATAGTGTTGTTTATAAATAAAAACAAACTATTTTCGTAATTATGAAATAAGGGTAGGTCTAAACAAAACTAGGAACTGATTTTGTCACTTTGCTTTCCACATAGTACATATCAATTTGGCCTTTGTTTTTGGCACTAATTTTCCCTCTATAGCGACAATTAAAATTGTACTTAACCAAGCCGTAGGTTTTTTCGGAAATATTGACTTTCCCTGGATCACAATTGGCCTCCATCCGAGCGGCTATGTTGACGGTATCTCCCCAAATATCATAAGCAAATTTATTTAAGCCAACGACTCCTGCTACTACAGGCCCAGAATGGATACCTATTCTAGCTTCGAAATAAGGCAAGCCTTGCCGCATTTTTTCGACTTTTAGATCCTCCAAGAATTCTTGCATATCTATAGCCGCTTTAATAATATCTAAAGGAACCGTCACTCGGTCTTTTAAGCCATGTGCGACCATATAAGCATCGCCAATTGTCTTTATCTTTTCTAAATTGTATTGCGCAATGATTTGATCGAAGCCTCTAAAGCAAGTATCTAATTCTTGTACTAATTGCTCTGGTGTAAGCTGTTCTGAAATTTTTGTAAAATTGACAAAATCAGAAAACATAACCGTCGCATTTTCATAGCGTCGTGCCTTTGCTTTGCCATGCTCTTTCAATTCTTCTGCTATATTGGCTGGTAATATATTTTTTAATAAATCATCCGAACGTTCCCGTTCATCTTCGATCAGCTTATTTTTCTCTAACAGGACTGTTTTTGCTTTTCGATTAGAACGATATCGTAAGTAGAAAAAGAGCATTAAAAGAGAACCTAGGGCAGATGCTAAGAGCAGATAACTGTTCCGTTGTTTAGCCTCCATAACAGCCAAGTCCTGTTCTTGTTTTTGAATTTTTAGATCAGTAATTGCTTTTTCTTTTTCTAGTATTTTTGCTTTTGTTCTTACTTGCTCATTTGTCATTTTATTGATACGTGCCTCCTTTGCAGCCACTGTGGCAGCGATCTCTTCTTTTTCAGACTCAATAATTGTTTTTTCTGCTTCTATATTGGATTTTTCTTCTTCCAGTTGTTTTTGCCGTTCTGTTAGAGAGGATTTATCGGTTGCTAGTTTACTTCTTTGTTCCTGTAATTTTTGAATCTCGTTTTCTAAATCTTGCTTTTCTTGTGCTAAGGCTCGATTATCTTTCAAGATACTAGAAGTTCCAGAATAACTAGGAGGAGGACTAGAAGAGGCTACTTGTTTTGAATTTTTTATAATCTCTAGCGCCGATTCTGTATGAGAATAAGCAGCTTTGTAATTGTTTAGCCTTTTTTCTATTTCGACTAACTCTTTTAATACTTCTAAAATTAAGGCAGGATTGTTTGTTTTTTTTGCATAATCGAAGCTAGTATTAAAACGAGTTCTAGCTCCTTTTCGATCTCTATTTTTTAATTTAGCTTGAGCATTCAGGAAATAGGCACGAGCAGCCATCTCTTTATCATTCAATTTTCTTGCATCTAAAGCTGCTTTATAAGCATGATCTTCGGCCTTCTTTTTATTGGATTTTAAATAGGCTTTACCCAACTCGTAGTTGAGCATCATTTGCTCTTGAGTTGTTCCGACTTTTTTTAATTGTGCTTCTAATTCTTTAATGCTAGCGCTCTGCCCCAGCATGGTAGTGGCTAAGAGAATTAGAAAAGAGTAGGTAAGTAGGATTCGTATCATTAAATGTTGCAATAGATTCAGTACCGATTATACTGCAAAAATACAAATATGTCAAGTATTTATTCTTTAAATGTGGAGAATGTTATGGATTTCTACTACAATTCTTGATCTTTTCGATGTGCCTTGTATCGGCCTTTCCCGAATTTAGTACCATTAAACTCCATGGTTCCTTTTAACAGTGCTCGTTCTTCTTCAGGTAGTTGATTAAAATCACTACAGGTAGAAGAACAACATTTGTTGTATTTGCTGGCACAAGATTCACATTGTATGAATAAAATATGACAGGCATCATTTAAGCAATTAACATGGGTATCACAAGCGGTACCACATTGATGGCATTTGGCAATGATGTCATCACTGATACGTTCGCCCATACGTTCATCAAAAACGAAATTTTTACCGATATATTTATTGTCCAAATTTTGTTGGGCTACCTCTCTAGCATACTCGATAATTCCTCCATCGACCATATATACATTTTTGAACCCTTTATGGAGATAATAAGCACTAGCTTTTTCGCATCGAATTCCCCCTGTACAATACATAATAATATGCTTATCTTTTTCTTCTTTCAACATTTTTTCCACCAGTGGCAATGCCTCCCTAAATGTTTCCACATCTGGTCGGATGGCTCCTTCGAAGTAGCCTACTTCACTCTCATAATGATTTCGCATGTCCACAATAATGGTATCCTCTTGATCTGCTAGCTTGTTATAGTCTGCGGCATTCAAATGTTTGCCTCTTTTACTTGGATCAAAGGAAGCATCATCTAAACCATCGGCAACTATTTTATCCTTGACTTTAATCTTTAATTTGAAAAAAGATTTACCATCATCCTCTATCGCGATATTCAGCCGAATACCTTTTAAGAACTCGATCGAATCCATTAAAGATTTAAATGCTTCAAAATTTTGTTCAGGTATAGATATTTGTGCATTGATGCCTTCCTTTGCAACATAGATTCTACCTAGTACACCTATTTGACTTAACTGTAAATAGAAGTGATCTCGAAATAATTGTGGATTTCCTATCTGATGATATTGGTAAAAAGAAAGCGTAATACGCTTTTCTGTACTGGCCAACATCTTTTGTTTTAATATTTCTCCGTTAACTTTATTATATAGATTCTTCATGA
>CALJIY010000198.1 GCA_937973945.1 uncultured Saprospiraceae bacterium
TGCAAAGGTCATTAAATTTCGATGAAAATACAACTAATCTACCGATCAATATCGATCGCGTTTGCCTTCTAGCCAATCTACATAATCCACACTCCCTAATCGAAATTTGATTGGTAATTTCACTACTTTTTCTAGTTGGACCTCTAATTTACAGAACAAGGCTAGGTCTTTATAAGCATATACCAAGGGCATTACTTGAGAAGTGGTGCCGATTGTTTTACTATTCTTTTTGGAAACAGTTGCCTTTTCTAATAAAGGTAAGTTGGTAGCGCCAAATAAGCTTTCACTAGGTGTTTGTTGTAGCAATTGTTCTATAAAAGATAAGGATTGACCACTTACTTTGATCCCTTCTTGACTGAATAAGGGATGATATGTAGAAAAAAGTAGGCTTATCGAGATCATAAATATTTTCATGGGTACTTTTTTAGAAGTCAGAAGTCAGATCGTCCTTCCAGGACTGTCAGATGTCAGACGTAAGACTTTGACAACGTGACGCTTATAGACTTTTAGATCGTCAGGTATAAAATCGATAGTCTTACAAGCTTGCCGTCGGATGGCTACCGCCGTCCGATGGCGACGAAAACCTTATCATCGGACGGCGGTAGTGGTATGCGCCGTAAATTTGTACATCAATTATTCGACAAAAAGATGTACACTTAGTTCTTTGACATTATAATGCAAAATCTTTAATACCATTTTCTGTTGGAATAGCTCTATTGGAACTTTTTAAAAAAGTCCCATCATGTTGCCTTGCTATCCATTGCGCTTCTATGGGATCAAATGTTATAGTTATATTTTGATGTCTATATTTTCTATCAATATAGATAGAAGTATCATACATTTTTATTTCTCCATTTGAGTTAATTTTACGATCCCAGACTTGCTCGCTCATCCAAGCATATACCTTTTGAATACAAAAATTATCAGGATTAAAAATGCGGGAATTCTCTTTCAATGAAGGATAGAGTTCCATTCTAGTTTTATTCCCTTTTGCCGGCATTCGATAATGCTCTCGTTGGAATTCACTTTCTTCATCTAGTCGTTGTTGTAGCGCTTTTTCGTTAAGCTGACTCTTTGGGTTTGACCATTTACTTAAAACCCCTTGCAGTCCTTCAACAATACCATTTTCTTGAGGTCGGCCTGGCTTATTTTGGATAACCTTAATACCTAAGCCTATCCACCATAATTTAGTTTTCTTTGGTAAATCCATTTGTTGAGGATAAACATAGGGATAACCATTATCTATTTTTATACACTTAGGTAAACCCCATTTTTCAAAGCAATGGTTAATCTGACGAGTTGCTACCTTGGAATCCATTGCTGCTACGGTTTTACAGGAATGAACAAATGCTCTTAGACTAGCACTACTTGCTTCATCCCCTACATTCATCCAACTTACTATCTTTTTATTCTGTAGGCGGATTCCTTCTTTGCCATCTATTTGCCAAGTATGATGTGCTTCATCTGTCCATTTTTTTTTCCGTGGAATCTTTATCTGGACGACCTTTAGGCAAATTAGTGCCTTGTTCAAGCCAGCGTCGTTGGAGCGTCCTAGCACTAGGTATCTTTTTCTCAGGGTGCTTTTGTTGTAATTTACAAACAACATAGTTAGCTCCTTGAGAATTATCTCGAACTTCTTCTACCAACTTTTCATGCTCTTTGCCATATTCTCTAGGACGACCACTATTATTATAATTGGTTTGAAAAGCTAACTCTCCTTGCGTTTGATAGCGAGCCCATAATTTGTTGATGGCACTTAGAGAATAAGGTATTGTAGCGGCTATAGACTTCGCACTTTCTCCCTTTTTTCGCCGTTGTACTATTTTTACTCTATAGTCATAAGGTATTGGTTTTCCCATTTTATTGATTTTGCTATAATGTCAAAGAACTAAATGTACGACTTTTTGTCGAATTAAGCATGTACAAATTTACGGCGCATACCACGGTAGCCATCCGACGATAAGGTTCGGGCGATATTAGATTTTACCACTTTTTAAGCTGACGATCTATTGTTAGTAGTGTACGACTAGTAGTTTAAGCTTAGACTAAGGAAATTGTCAGATAGTCGCATTATCAAAAGCAAGCGGCGTCAACATCATAAGTCTGACAGCCATAGGCGTTCTGACAGCGCAGCGTTCTGACACCTGACAGCAAAGCGATCTCCCTAATAAAGGTCTGAAACAGGATCTAGTTCTATAAACTTACTAAAATCCTTTAAAAAAAGATAGATTATCCCTAATATACCCAACAAACTTAATTATGCTACACATACCAGGTCTTTACATCGCCCATTCTGAGGGTAGAGGGAGAGGGGTCTTCACCTCTGTTGATTTGTCTGCGGGGGATATTATTGAATTTTGTCCAATCGTGCTTGTGCCAAAGGAGGATCAAGCTATGATTCATGATTCTTTTTTACATGATTATTATTTTTTGTCACCTGCACCAAATCCTCGGTTTTGTTTAGTTCTTGGATATGGCTCTATATATAACCACCAATCGGTGGCAAATGCAGAAATTGTCTTTGATGTACTTAATTTAACAGTTGAAATTCATTGTATAGCAGGTATTGAATCAGGGGATGAAATTTTTATAGATTATACAGGGGGCATAAAGGATGCGCCTAAATTGTGGTTTGAGCCGGTTTAGATTGAGAGCAGAGAGCAGAGAATAGAGATGTATTCCGTTTAAAAAAGACAAAATTTCATTGTTTTTTAAACAACTTCTATATGTGCATTCAAAATATTAACACTAAGATTTGACAGCTACCAATAAAAAGAAAATCGGCGTTTGGGCAACGACCTCTCTCGTTTTGGGAAACATGATTGGTTCGGGTGTCTTTCTATTACCCGCCTCTCTTGCCGTCTATGGTGGGATAAGTGTATTTGGGTGGTTGGTGTCTTCTATTGGTGCCTTATTAATAGCCAAAGTATTTTCTACGCTCAGTCGACATTTTCCACGAGCGGGTGGGGCCTATGCCTATACACGTATGGGATTTGGCGATTTTCCTGCCTTCTTAGTGACTTGGGGCTATTGGATTTCTATATGTGCGACCAATGCGGCTATTACCGTAGCTTTGATGAGTTATTTAACTGTTTTCTTCCCTAGCTTATCTGGGAATGCGTCCTTGTCTATCGGCATTGGTCTTGGACTTATCTGGCTATTGACATGGGTCAATAATAGAGGCGTACCTACGGCTAGTTGGGTGCAGCTGATTACGACTATATTAAAAATTACCCCGCTTATTTTAATTGCGCTTGTAGGATTGTTTTATATCGAACCGGCTCATTTTACCCCTTTAAATATTAGTGAGGAAAGTAACAGTTCTGCGATCATCGCTACAGCGACACTCACCCTGTTTGCTTACTTAGGTATAGAGTGCGCAAGTATTCCAGCTGATAATATTGACAATCCTAGTGTCACCATTCCTAAAGCTACGAATTGGGGAACGTGGGCGGCGATTCTCATTTATATACTAGGCTCTGTTGCCGTCATGGGTATCATCCCACCAGAAACCTTACAAGTGTCGGAGGCACCTTTTGCGGATGCTGCTGCTGTGATGTGGGGAGAAACAGGACGCTATATCGTGGCAATAGGCGCGATTATTTCCACTTTTGGCGCTTTGAATGGTTGGATATTGATGCAAGGTCAAGTGCCTTTAGCCGCAGCGAGGGACGGACTTTTCCCAGATATATTTAGCAAATTAAATAAGCATGGAA
The DNA here is from genome assembly GCA_937973945.1 of uncultured Saprospiraceae bacterium. Classification (GTDB taxonomy): domain Bacteria; phylum Bacteroidota; class Bacteroidia; order Chitinophagales; family Saprospiraceae; genus JAFMDF01. The sequence goes on from CALJIY010000198.1 coordinate 3,717, forward strand.
GTCCTGCTTCAGGAATCATTTTTTCCAGTATTATCGTTTCCATTTTAATGGTGATGAATTATAGTAAAAGCTTCATCAGAGCTTTTGAGTTTATGATATTATTAGCCACGCTTACTTGTTTGATCCCTTATCTTTTCTCTACCGCTACCTATCTATTGTTTATGATTCAATCAAAGCAGTACGCCAAGAATAAGTTTACTTGGATTATTGGGGTTTTAGGTTTTCTATTTTCTATGATGGCGGTTGTTGGGTCTGGGCAAGAGGTAGTGTTTTGGGGCTTTTTATTATTGATGAGTGGCTTGCCATTTTATGTGTGGTTGAAACGGGGGGAGGAGATGTAGTAGACTTTCAAGATTTGAGAACCAATACCCCTGTCTGCCTTGGAATAATTACAAGTAAATGTTTACCAAAGAAAAAACATTATCGTGAAAAATAAAACCACGCACTCCGAATACGCAAAACTGCAAGATGTCTTTTTAAAAGAAGTATCAGCCGCATTTGTCGATCAGGCAGCTATCCAAAAACAGTGGAAGGTTCTCAATTATTTGGGAGAGCCAGATCTACAAAAAGCAGTAGCGGAATACGAAAATTTTGCAGCTATTTTCAAACAAGCTGGTATTAATATTCATCATTTTCCAAGCCACGCTCATACAGGGATGGATTCCATGTACTGCCGAGATGCTACTATAGCAACAGATGCTGGAATGATCCTTTGTGATATGGGAAAGGCAGAAAGACGAGGCGAACCATTGGCGGCTAAAGAGACCTATGAAAAGTTGGGTATTCCAATACTAGGCGTCATAGAGGCCCCTGGGACTTTGGAAGGCGGCGATGTCGCATGGTTAGATCCAAAAACATTGGCGGTAGCCCATGGGTATCGGACCAATCAATCTGGTTTTGAACAGCTCAAGGCATTATTGAATCCGATAGGGGTGGAAGTGATGCAGGTCGATTTACCGCATTATCGAGGCCCATCAGATGTATTTCATTTGATGTCGATATTGAGTCCCGTTGATAAGGATTTAGCAGTCGTTTATTCTCCATTGATGCCCGTGCGCTTTAGACAGGAATTATTGGCTAGAGGCTATGATTTAGTGGAAGTGCCTGAATCAGAATTTGATAGTATGGGTTGTAATGTGTTAGCCATTGCTCCTAGAACTTGTTTGATGGTAAAAGGAAATCCACAAACAAAAGCGGGTTTGGAAAAGGCAGGTTGCACCGTGTATGAATATGAAGGTGCGGAGATTAGTGTGAAAGGTGGTGGTGGGCCTACTTGTTTGACGCGACCTTTATGGCGGACTTTATAAAAAATACAGGCATTTGTTGAGAATAGCCAAATTTTTCAATTTCCTTAAGATAATTGGTTCTCAATAAGGTTTAAATTTGTAATGCTGATTGAAGTCGATTAAAATAAATTTTCAATGAAAAATATCTTCCTTCTTATATGTAGTGTTTGTTGCTTTGCTGCTACTGCGCAGAGCAATTATTCAATTGACACGATTCCTTCTATTTCGATTACAGGAACTTCTACCTTACATGATTGGACGGTGCAAGCGGGCGCTGTGGCAGATTATCCAACTAGTTTATCTTTAGAACTAGTAGATGGAGCTGCGATAGATTCGTTTTCTTTTTCTGTTCCTGTCGCAAATTTGGATGGTGGTAGAGGACCTTCGATGAATGCTAAGATTCAAAAAGCATTTGTGATGGAGGCAAACCCTACGATAAACTATCAGCAATTTGGAGCGGCAAGTATCCAAGAAGCAACAACAGGAATGACGATAACATCTGCTGGTACCTTAACAATGGCTGGCGTATCAAAAGATATTGAGGTAGTTTTAGCGGTATCAGAATCGGAGGGAGCCTTGTCTCTAAAAGGAAGCAAAGATTTAAAAATGACGGACTTTGAAATGACGCCTCCGTCTGCGATGTTTGGTCAAATACAAACAGCGGACGAGATTACGGTGCATTTTGAATTTGTGTATAGAAAATAGTCTTTCGGTTTCTAGCTGTTCGGGAAATAAAGCTGTCACCCACTTTCAAAGTGGGTGACAGCTTTATTTCCCGAACAGCTTTGCCGTAGATATTCTTTGATCGTTACTAAAGAAACATTTAATAGCTAATGAAGCATTTATTATCCTTATTACTATTCGCTTTATGCATTCCTTTTTTGCAAGCACAAGAAGCGGCAGACAGTACCCACCTGATCCAAAACATCCCAGCTACAGATGTCAAATTTAAAGTAGCCTTAATCCCCGGAGGAACCTTTCTGATGGGCTCTCCTGAATCAGAAGAAAACCGTTCAGCAGATGAGGGACCTCAAATTGAAGTCAAAGTAGACTCCTTCTATATGACGGCGCATGAGGTCACTTTCGATGCTTACAATATTTTTAGAGAAAAAGATTTAGACAAAGCTCCAGAAGATAGAGCAGATTGGGACGCGGATGCCTTCGCAAGACCTAGTCCGCCTTATGAAGACCCAACTTTTGGAATGGGAAAAGAAGGATTCCCTGCGGTTAGTATGACCCAATTTGCAGCCTTACAATACTGCAAATGGTTGAGTGACAAAACAGGGGTTTTCTATAGATTGCCAACAGAAGCAGAATGGGAGTACGCTTGTCGAGCTGGTACAACAACGACCTATTACTTTGGAGATGATACCAAATTACTAGATGATCATGCTTGGCATTATGACAATAGTAGCGAAACCTACCATCCAGTAGGAGAAAAAAAACCGAATGCTTGGGGTTTATATGATATGTTAGGCAATGTGTCTGAATGGACTTTGGACCAATATCAAGATACCGCCTACGCTCAAATTGCAGCTACAATGGCAGAGGAAGTAAATCCTTGGATCAAACCAACCCGCCTACACCCTAGAAGTGTAAGAGGTGGTAGTTGGGATGATGATAAGGAAGAGGCAAGATGTGC
>CALJIY010000199.1 GCA_937973945.1 uncultured Saprospiraceae bacterium
CCCATCGCCCGTAACATCCATTTAGGCAATGCTTTTTCTGGATTTCTTTTCTTTAAATCCAGATACCATCCAATTTTCTTTGCAATCGGTACTTTGTGGGCTTCTACAAATTCAATCAAAGTACCATCAGGATCTTCTATATAAGTGAAATGACCTGCCGCTTCGCCCATATCAAATCCATCTTTACTTTCAGCAGCCTTACTACTATCTACGGTGAAAGGATAGCCTTTTGACTCGCATAAAGCTTCCATTGCTTTCATTCCTTGTATATCAAAACACAGGTGAATAAAACCAATGTCTCCCCATAAGCGATCCGCAAATATTTTATTAGGTGTTCTATCTAATACTTGTAATAATTCAATCTCACTCGTTCCAAACATTTGACTAAAAGGGCCTTTTCTAGCTTGACTATGCGTTAAAAGTACTCTTCTGAATTTTCCATTTCCTCCTGGTAAATCTTTTAAATCATCAAAGGTTCCAGATTCATCGTAGACTACGGTATCATATCCTAATATGTCTTTATAAAAAGCCTTGGATTTTTCAATATCCGTAACGCCGAGTATCCCCCCATAAATACCACCCGTGCTAGGGATGCCACTGATATACCAATCTTCACTAGGGACTATTTCAAAAATATTATTATAGGGGTCTTTTACAAAACAATGCTCCTTGCCATTAGGCATCTTGCTGACCTCTCCTATTACCGATAATCCTTCTTTTTTAAAGTGCTGGTAAGTAGCCTGGACATCTTTACTTTTAATCTTTGCCACAAAGATTCCTAAATCTCCTGCTCGTATTTCAAACTTCGGATATTCTGGTACCCTACTCGTATATTGCCAAATTTCCATCCCACCCCCTCCTTGCATACTCAAGGCTAATACGGCATGTCGATCTCTAGGCTCACCGCCAGTATAAGGTAGCATTAAAGCGGCTGTTGCGGCCTCATCAAATACAGGTACATCTACTTTAAATGCTTTTCGATACCACGCAAATGCTTCATAGACACTTGGATTTCCGACACCCATTTGTTGAATACCAGCTATAATTGGTTTCTTCATAGTTCTGCTTTTAATTATTGCAGATCGTCGCAGTTTGTAACTTCGATGCTATATGATAATCATACCGCATCGAGGTTACAAACCTCGACGATCATAGATTGACGAACAAATTTACTCCTCTACCGCTAAAATCAAAAAAGAAAAGGATGATTGTTGTACAACAATCATCCTTTTCTTTTAAAATCTAAAATATATAATTACTTCTTTTTCTTTCGCTTCGGCTTAATTACCTCTTTTACCCACTCTGACGTAACAGACTTTGGTCGCTCCAGTGGCATACCCATCGCTCTAGACCAACAAGAAGCAGCTAATACACCTAACGCTCTAGACACCCCAAACAGCACTGTATAGAACGGATATTCCTTCATACCATAGTGTACCAAGATAGCACCTGAGTGCGCATCTACATTCGGCCAAGGATTCTTCACCTTACCTAAACCTTGTAAAATTTCTGGTACTACATCAAATATTTTCCAAACCACTTGAACAATCTCTGCATCTTTAAGGTGCTCTTCTGCAAAGACTCTTTGTGCGGTAAATCTTGGATCTGGCTGACGTAAAACAGCATGCCCATATCCAGGAATTACTTTACCTGCCTTCAATGTTTTCTTAACATAAGCAGCAATCTGTGCCTTAGAAGGATTCTTTTTGCCTATTGATTTAAGCATTTCAAAAATCCACTTAATTACTTCTTGATTTGCCAAGCCGTGCAAGGGTCCTGCTAAAGAATTCATACCACCAGCATAAGACAAATAAGAACTACTCAAGGTAGAACCCACTAAGTGTGCCGTATGTGCGGAAGCATTACCTCCCTCGTGATCTGCGTGTATTGTTAGATACAGACGCATTAAACTTTTGAAGTCATCTCCATCATTAATACCCAACATATGTGCAAAATTAGCGGCCCAGTCCAAACTTTTATCAGCTGCTATATGTACATCATCATGAAATACTCGACGATAGATATAAGCCGCCACTACTGGTAATCTTGCTACAAGGTTCATAGCATCCTCATAAGTAGGATCCCAGTAATCTTTTTTATTCATCCCTTTTGCATAAGCTTTAGAGAATAAACTTGTAGACTCCATAGAAGCTATAGCCACAGAAAACTGCACCATTGGGTGTGTATTCTTTGGCAATGCATTGATTACATTATAGGTGTGCGCTGGTAATTTTGCTCTTTTCTGCCATTCTTTAGATAACCACTTTACCTCTTTCGCAGTAGGTACCTCTCCTACCAACATCAACCAAAATAGACCTTCTGGAAGCGGTTCATTACATCCTGCTGCTTTTGGTAAAATCTCTCTTAATTGAGGAATAGAATATCCTCTAAAACGAATACCTTCATTAGCATCTAATTCTGAAGTTTCCCAAAGCATCATCTTCACACCTCGCGCTCCGCCTAATACTTGGCTCAATTTCACCTCTCCTACTACGGTGTCTCCTTTAGATTTTGATATTGCTCTCAGCTCATCTCGGAGTGCAGCAGATTTTTTGTGAAATTTTTGTTTTAATGCATCCATTAACTATGTCTATTTTAATACTAGTAAATAAGGTATCTTGGGTGATATCCAATAAGAACCTTAATATCTTTGTGGGTTAAAAAATTATTGTTGGGAGGAACTCTCGCCCTTTTCAAATCTATCAGTAAAACTTAATTATATAAAAATATACGAACCAAGTAGATAGAACGCTGTTTGAAAAGTCACAAAAATACCATATTGGAAACTAAGATGAAATTTTATTAGGTACAAAATCA
>CALJIY010000200.1 GCA_937973945.1 uncultured Saprospiraceae bacterium
AAAACAAACGAAGTGGAATATATAGATAGCATTAAAATAAACTTTAGTCCAGACCAACTAGTATTACTCAATTTCTGTCTTGGTTTTTTAATGTTTGGTGTAGCCTTAGATATTAAAGTAAGAGACTTCAAACAGTTATTCGACCAACCAAAGCCACCTATCATTGGCCTAATTTCCCAATTAATTTTGATGCCTTTATTGACAATGGTGCTAGTGTTATTATTACAACTACCCCCCTCGATGTCCTTAGGGATGATTTTAATTGCTGCCTGTCCTGGCGGAAATGTATCCAACTATGCGGTCCATTTAGCGAAAGCCAATACCGCCTTGTCCGTCTTAATGACTTCTGTTTCTACCATTGCTGCCATTGCGATTACGCCGCTTTATTTTTCTATTTTATCTAATTACGTTCCTAATGCAGAAAACTTACAACAAACCATTGCAGTAGATCCGATTGATGTGATTAAGACCATTTTACAGTTGATTGCATTGCCTTTAAGTTTGGGAATGGGCTTGAATCATTTTTATCCTAAGCTGACTCAAAAGATACAAGGTGGCGTAAAAGCATTATCTATGATTATCTTTTTTGGGATTGTTGTTTTTGCAGTGGCTGGAAATTATGAGAACATTGTCAACTATCTACAATACATTTTTTTCATTATCCTGTTGCATAACTCTTTAGCTTTCTTATTAGGCTATCAATGGGCAAAACTGATGGGCATGTCGCTCCAAGATCGTAGAACGATCTCTATCGAAACAGGCATTCAAAATTCTGGCTTGGCTTTAATTTTAATTTTTAATTTCTTTGATGGATTAGGGGGGATGGCATTAGTGGCTGCTTGGTGGGGTATTTGGCATTTGGTTGCTGCCTTTTCTTTGGCTACTTATTGGGGAAGAAAAGTTTAAGTAAAATATATGGAGATTATTTTTTTTAGAAATAATAAAACTAAAACATACTAGCTGTGCGTTAGTATTCCAATGGTTAGTATTCAAATAAGGCTGTCAAAGTAAACAAATGCAAAAAATATTCCCCCCGCTACTGCTAGCATTACTAGTATATGCTTGTTCCTCTATGATGAAGGTAGAGGAAAGCAATGGTATAGAAACTTCTAGTGATCGTTCCACTAAATCGAGTGTGGATAAAACCAGTCTAACGAGGCAAACGTTGATACAAGAAGCAAAAAAACTAACTGGCAGTAAATATAAATATGGCGGAACTAGCCCTAAAGGATTTGATTGTTCTGGATTCACTTCCTATGTCTATAATAAGGCAGGTATGGACATCCCAAGAAGTTCTAGCGCTCAAGCTGGAAAAGGAACAAAAATAACGCAAGGTGCTGCACAGCCTGGCGACTTACTATTTTTCAGATTTAAAAAGAAAGATAATATTTCTCATGTAGCCATGGTCCTTTCTAATGATAAAGATGGGATGCAAATTATTCATAGTACGACTTCTAAAGGCGTCATGATAGAAGATATTTCCACGTCTAAATATTGGCAGGAGAAATTGTTGTTTGGGCGGCGGTATGTTGAGTAATTTTGTTCTGAAACAACTTTTTCTTTACCACGAATTAACTAATTTTATCCGTGCTCTATTCGTGAATTAGTGGTTATTTTTTTGAAGTACTTGCTCAATAATCCGGTCTTCTGGATTGAAAGGCGCCAATTCATTTAACCCCAATACACTAATTCCAATAGTAATCAATTCTTCTACATCATTCGTCTTTTTTCCTAATTTAGCACTATAATATTTACCCGCAGCTAACAGTGGCTGTTGCGGAATCAAGCCGATTAATTCCGAGCCCGTAACCTTTACGCCTAGTGGTTCCGCTGCGGCGACACAAGCTTCAAAAGCATGATGCACACTCGTTTCGTGCATATTCGTTAAATTCATAGACACCTGCGCTTTACCATATTCTTCTATGTACCAACCAATTGCTTTTAGATATTTTAATTTCCCTGGCACTCTTTTCTTAGTACCATCTGCTTGTGTGACCAATCGACCGCTAGTCCTAACCGTTCTTGCAATCTCGTTCGCTAGCTCCACACTATCCGTATCTAAATTCACATTATAAGCAATCAAAAAATCTCTAGCTCCCAATACCGTTGCACCAGATTTTGCATTGAAGGTCATTGGTCCATAGTCTGGTTGCCAATCTGGTAATTTCATTTTAGCTGCCAAGCCTTCATACTCTCCCGAACGGATCGTCGCCAAATTTTTACGGGTGGGTTGAGAAGCACTGTTTTCATATAAATAGACAGGAATATCCAAGGCATCTCCTACCCGTTGCCCTAATTCCTGCGCATACTGCATCACCTCCTCCATTGTAATATTCGCCAATGGCACCAAGGGGCAAACATCTGTCGCCCCAATTCTAGGATGCTCCCCTGTTTGCTGCCTCATATCTATTAATTCCGACGCCGTCTTGATGGCTTGAAAGGCCGCTTCTACTAATTTTTTGGGTGGACCAACAAAGGTGAATACAGTTCTATTGGCAGCTTCTCCCTGATCTATATGTAATAGTTTCACGCCTTCGATTTGTCGGATGGCGGTAGCGATGGCATCTAATATTTTTGGATCTCGGCCTTCGCTGAAGTTGGGGATGCATTCTATTAATTGTTGCATAAGATGAATTCTGTTTAGGTAGTTCAGCTCACAATCTACAATTAAAACTCATATCCTACAAAAAAAGAAATTGTTTGCTCAAACACACTTTTATTAACGGTGGCGTCTCCCAGTTTTGTTTCTTCAAGTGCATTGAATTTGTAGCGAAAGGGAATCTGAAAATTGATATATAAGCCGTTTATTTTAAAGATATTAGTTTCTCTAAATCCTATGTCGAAACCAATAGTAGCAGTTTTATTTTCAATAGATTCCGCTAAAATAGTATGTTGGTAGGAATTTTTATGATAGCCAGCAGATACGCCGCCGTAAATTAAAGTCCTTCCATTTTTGAAACGATAAATGGGTAGGTCATATAACAATTCGTAACCATTCCAGAGACCCGATACATTCTCTCCATCAACAGCCGCAGCGAAGCTACTTGATAAATGCGCTTCTGTTAATTTAACATTCAAATACACAAATCGGACCATGTGATCCTTCTTTAATTTCACCCCAATCTCTCCTGCAAAATTTTGGAAGTTATTGAATGCCATTTCTCCAAGATCGTATCCGATAAATATACTTGGTTTAGTTGGGTCAGGATTTGTAGAATCTTGTGCAAAAATATTTACTATTCCAAATATAAATAGTAGGTTGAATATTACTACTTTTCTCTTGTTCATTTTATTAAGATTTTTAAAGAAGTTGTTTAAGAATGTATTCTGCAATTAGTTGTAAGTGCTTGATTCTTAGGACGAAGCTCTTTTTTATTTTCGTAGCCTTTACTACGGGAATGAACGCAGTGCAGTTTCTTTGAAACCACATGTCCAGTGGACATTTGACGGAGAGAACCGCTTGCGGATGGGTTGCCAAGAAGTAGCTAAGGATCAATGACTTGCAAATAATGCATCAATTCATTTTTAAAC
>CALJIY010000201.1 GCA_937973945.1 uncultured Saprospiraceae bacterium
GTAACTCCTGGCTCTATCCGTACCAATATATCAAAAAATGCATTGGAAGGAGATGGCAAAAAACATGGCACCACAGACCCTGCCATTGCCAATGGGATTCCTGTTGAAGATTGTGTCAAAAAAATAGTGCGTGGTATGGAGCGTGGCGAACCAGAGATATTGATTGCTAATTCCAAAGAACGGATGGTGGTCTTGTTAAGACGTTTTTTCCCCAAGCAATTATTTAAGGTGCTTCGAAATATTAAGACTACTTAGGCTAGGTAATAGGTAATAGGTAATAGGTAATAGGTGGAATACCTTCTATTGGAATTTAGGTTTCTAGATCTAATAGTGATTATTCCATTTTTCTGCATTCATTGGAAGGTTCAAAATATAACTTGGCTGTACGTTTAGGGTCAACATCATGTGTTGAAGTTGAAGTTGATCTTTCCTCTAATCCAACTCCAATTTTAAATCTACAGAATACACGTTAGGCTGATCTTCAATACTTAAGGTGTAATGATCTGGATAGAGAATATTTAATCGGCGGCGGACATTGACTAGACCGATACCACCACTTCTTGGATGTTCGGGTAATGGCACTGAATCTGGTTTACTATTCTCAATATGAAAAATAATATCATTGTCTTCAATGAATAAGACAATGTGAACAAAGCCTTTGGATATGGTGTGATTTAAGCCGTGCTTAAAGCTATTTTCTAAAAAAGGAATAAACAGTAAAGGCGCAATAGTTTGCTGTTTAACTTCTCCTTGTATTTCAAAATGTATTTCCACATCCTTTCCCTGCCTTAAGGCTTCTAGATCTAAATAATTTTTCACATAATTTACTTCCTTTTCTAGGGTGACCTTTTTTTCATTGCACTCATATAGCATATAACGCATCATCTCAGACAGTTTCACTACAATCTCTGGTGCCTTATCCGATTTTTTAAGCGTTAGGGCATATAGATTATTTAAGGTATTAAAGAGAAAATGCGGATTGATCTGGGATTTTAAAAAACGAAGCTCTGATTGCATCGTCTGCGTTTCTAAAATGGACTTCTCCCGCTGATGCAGCAACCAATCAGAAATGATCTTTACGATAGTAGAAGCCCCAGCGACAAAGAAATTGATCAAGAAATAGGAATGATGATTACGGGTCAAAAAGAATTGGTAATCTGGATAGTTCGCATATTTAAAATAAGAAATGATATTACCAATGGGTGTTATGATAAGTACAGATAGAATAAGTAATCCAAAATAAGTAAAAACTCTATCTTTCGTTAGATAGTTTGGGATCAAATACAACTGGTTGTAATACACTAATCCAGCCCAGATGATAATTTTAAGAATATTATTAGACAAATGGAAAAAGAAACCATGATTGTATTGCTCAAAAACCAATAGGATCAACAATGCAAATAGCCAGAACAAAGAGTGACTAATCACTTTTTGAGAAAAGAACTGTTGTAACTTCTTTCTATGTTCTCTTCTTGCTAAATTCATATACGGAGCTAATTTAATTTCTTAGAAATGTGTAGAGCATAATTTATTACAATAGACACTAAACAAGTCTAAATAGTTTTAGATAAAGAAGATTATAGATGAACGGACCTCTCCAATAGACAAATGGGTATCTAATACTAAAATTCTAAACGTTTTTCCTCTAATCTGCTGAATAGCGAATTCATATTTAAGCTTGATAAGAACCCATTAAAAAACGTCTTATGAGCGTATAATATATCCTATGTATAAACAAGATAGTTACTACATTTAGGTTCCTCCAAAAAGTATATTCAAATCTCTTTTTCTTCGTTAACCTATTTGCTACTCCTCCACTATTTAGTAATAAATATTATTGGTCAACTATATTAAAAAAAAATATTGTCAATTTCCATTATATATAAAATACCAAATTCTCACAAATATTAGCCTAATACTAGCAAATATTCAACAAATAATTTTTTTATACGCAACAATTAGCTTAAATTTATTTTAGTAAACGAATTCACAATAAAATATTAGAAATAAATTAAATGTTAATTCCACTAATCTATCATTATTAATATTTATTTTAGCATGAGCTAACAACATACCTTACAAATATAATATTTGTAATTTTTCTATAAGTAATTGTATTGATGATTGATTTAAAATTTATTTGCAATACAATGATCTTTTTTTCCCGAATACTGTAGATGTTCCGACATTGTAATATACTAAAAATAAATATCTAAAAAGGATGTCCAAATACATTTTTTTTCTAGTAAAAAAATAGGAACTTTGTAGTCCTCCTAATAATACGAAGAGCAATTTCATCCAACCTAAAGATTTATTGCTTACTGTTTTTAGGCAATTCTAATTTCATATCATTATCCTCTCTTATATTTATTAAGAGAGTTACGATTATTTAAGCAAACAAACTTACATATTAAGTGAAAACGTAACGACTTAATAGGGTATATCTCTATGTCGTAATCATACTATTGACTGAGAAAACTATTACAAATAAAGCTTCCGTAGAGGCGCAATCAATCTGAAGAATGTCAAGAGATCACACAGCCGTATGGGACAGTTGTCTGCAGATTATTCGCAGGAACGTAAACGTCCAAAGTTTTAAGACCTGGTTTGAGCCAATCAGACCAGTACGGTTAGCAAATGAAGCACTAACGATTCAAGTTCCAAACAAATTCTTCTATGAATGGCTTGAGGAACACTATGTACATTTACTGAAAAGAACGATTCGGCAGGAGTTAGGAGACACTGGTCGCTTAGAGTACCAAATTTTGATGGGCAAATTAAACGCTCAAAGAAATGCCATGGCACCAAGAGTGAAAAAAAACGCCCCTAACCTTGAACCGGGTGAAGTTTCAGGATCACAAATAAAGAATCCATTTGTTATCCCAGGGATTAAGAAACTGAAAATCGAATCACAGCTTAATCCGAATTATTTATTTGAAAATTACATTGAAGGGGACTGTAATCGATTGGCTCGATCTGCAGGCCAAGCTATCGCCAAAAACCCAGGTGGTACTGCTTTCAATCCTTTAGTTATTTTTGGCGATGTGGGGCTTGGTAAAACCCACCTTGCACAGGGTATCGGTAATGAAGTACTAAAACGGTTTAATGATAAAACTGTTTTATATGTTTCTTCTGAGAAGTTCACCAACCAAATCATTCAATCCATTAAAAATAATGCGGTTAATGATTTTGTTAACTTTTACCAATTAGTAGATGTATTGATTGTAGACGATATTCAGTTTCTAGAGAACAAACAAAAGACTCAAGAAATTTTCTTTCACATCTTTAATCAATTACATCAAAATGGAAAGCAGATTATTCTGACTTCCGATCGACCTCCAAAGGATATGAACGGAATGGAGGAACGGCTTATTTCTCGTTTTAAGTGGGGACTGTCTGCGGACATTCAAGCGCCTGACTTAGAAACTAGAATGGCGATCCTGGAATCTAAAATGTCTGATGAAGGTGTTGAATTACCATCTGATGTTGTAGAGTTTATTTGCTACAATATCAAAAACAGTATTCGAGAACTGGAAGGGGTTCTTATTTCTTTAGTTGCACAATCTGCCTTGAATAGAAGGGAAATTGATATTTCGCTGACAAAGGATGTTATCAAAAATTTTGTAACACAGATCAACAAAGAAATTACTGTTGAGTTTATTCAAAATTTAGTCGCAGAGCACTTTAGTGTTCCTGTCGATAAGCTGAAAGGTCAAACTCGTAAACGATCTATCGTTATTGCCAGACAATTATCCATGTTTCTAGCAAAGAAACTGACCGATAAGTCTTTAAAAGCAATTGGCGCCAATTTCGGCGGAAGAGACCACAGCACCGTTATTTATTCGTGTAAAGCAGTACAAGATTTATTAGATACAGATTTAGTTTTTAAAGACACTGTATCTGAATTGGAAAAAAAGATCCAATTAAGCCTAAGTGACCGTTAAAGGTTCAACAACTAGAAAAGCAAACAAAACATCAATACTAATTAAGAAACTATTTAAAAGGTCTTCTCTCTTTGAGAAGGCCTTTTATTGTTTGAGGCGATAAGAGTTGAGAGTAGAGACAGTTTTCGTTTAAAACTTGAAAGGAGGTCATTATATATTTAAACGAAATGTCCAGTACTATATCTCGTTTCCAACCGAATCGTCTTCAATTCACGAGGTCAACATTTTGGTTTGAGATTGAAGTTGAAGTAGAGATTGACGTTTTTCAAAAACTCGTCCATTTTCCTACAAATTTCACCACTTCTCCCCTATCCAAAGTATCTTCTCTAAAAGATAGCTTGCGCCCCTACTTACGACCACTTACCTTTGCCGCAGAATTATCAATACTAAAAATATACCTACATGAAATTTTTTATAGACACAGCTAACCTAGATCAAATCAAGGAAGCAAAAGACTTAGGCATTTTAGATGGTGTAACAACTAATCCATCTTTAATGGCAAAAGAAGGAATCACGGGTGCTAAAAACATTAAGGCTCATTATGCTAAAATTGCCAAGTTAGTAGATGGCGATGTGAGTGCGGAAGTCATCTCTACAGACTTTGAGGGCATGATCAAGGAAGGAGAAGAGTTGGCAGCTATTGCGCCTAATATCGTCGTGAAGGTACCCATGATAAAAGATGGCGTCAAAGCGATCCGTTGGTTCTCCGATCATGATATTAGAACGAATTGTACTTTGGTGTTTTCTGCTGGACAAGCGATTTTAGCAGCAAAGGCAGGTGCTACGTACCTTTCTCCCTTCATCGGTCGAATTGATGATATTAATTGGGATGGAGTAGCTTTAATTCGTCAAATCGCAGAACTCTATGCGATTCAAGGATATGAAACAGAGATCTTAGCGGCCTCTATCCGTAGTCCGAAACATATTGTTGATTCTGCTTTAGCAGGTGCAGATATTGCTACTTGTCCATTATCTTCTATCTTAGGCTTACTAAAGCATCCTTTGACAGATAATGGCTTGGCTAAGTTTTTGGCGGATTATGAGAAGGGGAATGCTTAAACAGAAGTCAGAGGTCAGATCGCTTCGCTGTCAGATGTCAGATTTATGATGTTGACAACGGGATGCTTACTTAAGTGCGAAAAATCTTAGTTCAAAAATCTTACATCATACATCCATATAGGATTTTTAAAAAATAAGGTAAGGTTTTATCAGAAAAAATAAGGCTTGACAGTGAGTACCGTCAAGCCTTATTTATTTACGCTAAAAATTAAAGAAAGATTACTTAGCGATTTCAATCATTTCTACAGTAAACACTAATGTAGAGAATGGTGGAATATTAGGTGGTGCCCCTCGCTCACCATATGCTAAATCCTGTGGAATGGTTAATTTCCATTTAGCACCTGGTTGCATTAGTTGTAATGCTTCTACCCATCCTGGAATAACTTGCGTCACACCAAAAGTAGCAGGCTCTCCTCTTTTATACGAGCTATCGAAGACCGTACCGTCTGTTAAAGAACCTTCATAATGAACGGTTACTTTATCAGCTGAAGTTGGGCTAGCACCAGCGCCAGCAGTCAATACTTCATATTGTAGGCCACTTTCCGTAGTAGTAACACCTGGCTTTTTAGCATTTTCAGCTAAAAATGCCTTACCACTTGCAATCTTATCCGCATTCATCTTTTCAGATTGCGCTTGCATGTAGGTCTGGAAATTATTACCAGCTTCCTCGAAAGGAATCTTTAATTCATTGCCTGCTAGAACATCATTGACTGCATCTGCTAGTGTAGCTGCATCCAATTCTTCTAAGCCTTGGCTTTTTAAGTTTTGAGCGATCAATACGCCCACACTGTAACTAAGTGTATCCATTGTTTTTGAATTTTCCATACTTATCGTTTCTACTGCTTCCTTTGCAGTTTCCACAACTTGCTCTGTCATAGCAGCAGTATCCGTTGAAGGTACCTTCTTTGTAGAATCACAAGCCACTAGTGCTGCAATCGCAAAAAAGGATAATAAAATAGTTTTTTTCATGATAGATTAATACAGTACTAGACGTTGTTTAGAGGTCAGAGGTCAGCTCGTCCTTTCAGGACTGTCAGATGTCAGATTTTGACAACTTGACACTTGTAAGCACATTTGGTAATCTGACAGCATCGCATTCTGACACCTAGATTTCTAGTAATTTGATAAATTATTATAATTTTTCCTCTAAAACTGCAAGATTAGGTATTTTAAGGATGAAATAAAAGTGCCTGTTAGAATTTAAGACAAGTTTAGCAACTACAACTTCAAGCTCAAATCCAATCTCAACTTCAAATACATGATGTTGAAGCATACGACTGAGTGCCTTGCGTTTTGAAGTTGAAGTTGGTGTTGAAGCTGAAATTAAAAAGTTAATACATCAAATACTTAGCCCGTTTTTCTTTAAAAGCATCCAAATCTGCTGCCCAACTAGCTCTAATTTCTGATTCCGTTTGTCCAGCTATGATCTGTTGCCTCAATTGATCGGTTCCTGCTAACTTATCGAAAAATAGATTCTTTAAAAAGAACTGCTCTTTGTCCTCAAAGTTTTGATAAGCTTCTAATAGATAGGCTAAATTAAAACCGTGATTGGTTCGAAGTGCTGCTATAGGTAGGTTTCTTAAATCCTTTCCAAAACAAGTTTTACCTTGATGTTTTGGATATTTAGCCCCTTCCATCGGCACTGGTGTAAATTGATAATCTCCTTTGGTATAATCTGGATGCCCATATATTTGAAACTGGGTATTGGTGCCTCTGCCTACGCTCATCACCGTGCCTTCAAATAAGCATAAGGAGGGATATAAATAGATCGACCGGGAGTTCGGTAAATTAGGGGAAGGTTTGACAGGTAGTTCATAAGCACTAGTATGGGTATAATGCTTTGTAGGGACTACCGTGAGTGCACATTGAATACCGCCCTTCAACCAATTCTCCCCATTGATCATTTTAGCATACTCTCCTACTGTCATACCATGGACTATCGGAACCGGATGCATTCCAACAAAGGATTTAAAGGCTGGATCTAAAATTGGTCCATCCACATAATGACCATTGGGGTTTGGGCGATCTAATACCATAAATTTGACTCCCTGTTCTGCACAAGCTTCCATCACATTATGCATCGTTGAGATATAGGTGTAAAAGCGAGCCCCTACATCTTGTATATCAAAAACAATCCAATCAATTCCTTCTAAGTCAGCGGCGGTAGGTTTCTTATGCTTTCCGTACAAAGAGATTAATGGAATCCCCGTAGCGACATCTTTTCCATCTGCTACTTTTTCCCCAGCATCTGCTTTGCCTCTAAAACCGTGCTCTGGTGCAAATATGGTTCGAATCTGTATGCCTTTGCTGAGCAAGGTATCGACCAAATGTGTATCGCCTATTCGGGAGGTTTGGTTTACGACTAAAGCGACACGTCTTCCATTTAATAATCGAATGTATTGGTTCATTTGGGATGCACCTAGTGCTATTGCTGGAGTTGTCTTAGTGGCAGACGGTATTTCCTTATCTACGGTATCTGTTTTTTCAGTAGTCGTAGTCTGCGTGCATTGGATAAACAATAGCATCGAAAAAAGGATAATAGGAATTAACTTTAAGTTCATTATATTTGTTAGATATGGGTAAAATAGTGTTTGCACCTAATGTAATCGCCAATTTTAATTGGCTGATTCAAAATAGCCCATGTTAAATAGAACTAGCCAAATAAAGCTGCCCTTTTCATTAAGGCGGGTTGGCTGTTACTGGCGACTTTGACTTTTTACATCAACTCTACACGATTCTTTCAGAATTAAATTTATATGCAAATAAACATTTTAGCCTTCGGAATAACAAAAGACATTTTAGGCAAAACCTTGGTAAATATAGAGATACCTGAGGGAAGTTCGGTAAAGCAATTAAAAGAAAAATTGATAGACAGCTACCCTAAAATGCAAGAATTGACCTCCTTATTGATTGCAGTCAACGAAGAATATGGGGATGAAATGCAAATTATTCAAGCGGGTGATGAAATTGCTTTGATTCCACCTGTTAGTGGTGGATAATTTTTGATGTTATATTTTAGTTTTTCTACACAAAAAAAATTAAAAATAATTTTACAGATGAGTAAAAATAATCATTGAAAATGATAAATATTTTATCAAAAATATTGTCACTTAAATTTCCATCAATCAAATGTGGATAACTTCCCTACCCTTCCCTTTCTTTTCTGTCCTAGAAATCTTTATTTTTGCATCAAATGAGACTACGTAACCTAGAAATAAAAGGCTTTAAAAGTTTTGCTGACCAAACGGTCGTTAACTTCAATGAAGACGTCATTGGTGTGGTGGGCCCAAATGGGTCTGGCAAATCGAATATTGTAGATGCAATCAGATGGGTATTGGGAGAGCAGAAAAGTAAGCATCTTCGATTAGACAAGATGACGAGTGTCATCTTCAATGGAACCAAGAAAAGAAAACCGAGTGGAGCTGCCTCTGTATCGCTTACCTTTGAGAATACCAAGAATTTACTACCGACCGAATTTTCTATGGTCACGATCACTCGGATACTCTATCGAAGTGGGGAGAGTGAATACCGCTTGAATAATGTCCAGTGTCGATTAAAAGATATTACGTCCTTATTCTTGGATACCGGGATAGGCTCTAATTCCTATGCTATCATCGCCCTGAATATGGTAGATGATTTGCTAAATGACAAGGAAAATGCCCGTCGGAAGATGTTTGAGCAAGCGGCTGGTATTTCGAAATATAAACGAAGAAAACACGAGACGCTTAATAAGTTAAAAAATACGGAAGCAGATCTAGAGCGGATTGAAGATTTATTATTTGAAATTGAAGGCAATTTAAAGTCTTTAGAGAAACAAGCGAAGCGAACGAAGAAGTATTACGAAATTAAAAAATTATATAAAGAACTAAGTTTAGAATTAGCCATTTTCCAGACAGCCGCTTATAAAGAAGATTATCAAACCATCAGCAAACGACTAGAAGCAGAGGAAGATAATTTTAGACAATTAGAAATACAATCTCGACAGTTTGAAGCGAAGATCGAAGAAGATAAAAAGAACCATTTAGACTACGAAAAAACGCTTTCAGAGAAACAACGTGCCTTAAACCTATTAGTCAATGGTGTACGGGAGTTGGAAAATGAAAAGCGTTTATTAGAAGAGCGGAGTTCTTTTACTAAAACCAACCAAGAAAAGCTATCCAGCGAAATCACCAATGCCAAGGCGCGTATTCAGCAATTAGATGAAGAACTAGTCGATTACCGATCTAGAATTAATGAAGAAAAATCTAGAGAGGCCGTTTTAGAGGAAGCTTTGGAAGAAGCAGAATCGCACTTAGCCAAAATTCGAGAAAATCATTCTTCTTTAAAAACAGATTTAGATCAATATATTGAAACCCAACAGACCTTAGAGAAAGAGGTATTTGAACTAGAGAAACAACGGGCAATTAATGATAATCAACTGGGTTCCTTGGGGAATGCATTGGAGTTGGATAAGACGGAAATTGAAGGTCGACATGGAGAAATCATTGCCCTACAAACACAATTAGTTCAACTAACAACAAAGTCGGCTAAACAAAAAGAATTAGTAGATGACTTAGAGAAGAAAGAGGCAGTTCGTCAGGCGGAGGTAGAAAAGACAGAAGAAGATATTACCGTCTTAAATGAAAAGATTGCCAATATCAGTCGTACGCTAGATGCGAAGCAAAATGAGTTTAAGTTGACTAAAAGTATGGTAGAAAATCTGGAAGGATTTCCAGAGTCTATCAAATTTCTAGCAAAAAATAAGGATTGGAACCATAAGGCACCATTGCTATCTGATGTTCTTTATGTAAAAGAAGATTATCGGGTAGCGATTGAAAATTACTTAGATCCTTACTTGAATTATTATGTGGTCGATAATATGGAGCAAGCCTATAAGGCCGTGCAGTTATTACATCATAGACAAAAAGGAAAAGCGAATTTCTTCTTGCTAGATTCTTTCAATACCTATGTACCAAAAAACAGTAATTATGGTACAGCTAAGAGAGCCATAGAACTAGTAGAGGTCGAAGACAAGTATAGACAACTTTGTAATTACCTACTGTCCAATGTTTTTGTGGTAGATGATAACATTAATAATGTCCCTACAAGTATTGAAGAGCATGTAGTCGTGCTTTCTCAAAGTGGTGGTTTCATCAAGCGGAAATATAGTTTATCAGGTGGATCGGTAGGTCTTTTCGAAGGAAAGAAAATTGGTCGAAAGAAAAACCTAGAAGTATTAGAAAAAGCAATTGCACGACTAGACAGAGAAAAGGATCAATTGACGACAGAGTTACTAGAGCTAAAATCTAATTTAGAGGAACTCAAGCAGAAGGCAGGAAAAATGTCCATTGATGCAGAAAAGACCTTATTTAATGAATTGTCTAATCAAAAGGTATCGGTAGAAACTAGATTGGAAAACTTCGAATCTTTCGCCAAAGAGGTGACAGAAAAAATACAAAACAATCAATTTAGAATTACTGAATTGACGGAAGGTAATAAAATAATTGCTCGAACTTTAGAAGAGAAAAAGAAGATTGCAGAGGATGCTAAAGAAAAACTCTCTGAAACGGATAACACATATCGAGAAATAGCTAATGAATTAAACGCTGCTTCTCAGTCGTTTAACGAAAAGAATATCACCTTCATCCGACAGCAAAATCTTGTTGGAACCATTCAGCAAGAGCTGACCTTTAAAGAGAATCAAGCACAAGAATTAAAGGATAAACTAGAGCGGGATACTTTCACCATTCAAAATTCTTCTGGTGAGATTCAAGAATTAGTGGCTAGAATTACGGCAATAGATACTTCTTTAGTTGGACAATACCAGGATCGAGATGTTCAATCTCAAGCCCTTTCCATCGCAGAGCAAGCCTACTTTAAAGTAAGAGGTCAAGTCACGGAATTAGAAGATAACTTAAGACAAAACAATCGTAAATTTCAAGATACTCAGTCTTTAATCAATCAATTAAAAGACAAATTCAATGAGCTAAAATTGAAGATGACTTCTATTGGAGAACGCTTAAAGATTGAGTTCGATATGAACATCAACGATGTCATAGATAAAGAACCAAATCCAGAATACAACATTGACGACTTAGATGAGAAAGTCGCTAAAATGAAAAAGCGATTGGATAACTATGGAGAGATCAATCCACTAGCCGTAGAGGCCTATGATGAAATCAAAGAACGATATGATACGATCATTACGCAGAGAGATGATGTCGTCAATGCTAAGGTTTCTTTAATCGAAACGATCTCTGAAATAGAGTCCACCGCTTCTGGTCAATTTATGGATGCTTTTGAAAAAGTTAGACTCTACTTTATTGATGTCTTTCAAAGCCTTTTCTCAGAAGG
>CALJIY010000202.1 GCA_937973945.1 uncultured Saprospiraceae bacterium
AATAGGGCGATGAATAAATACTTCATAAGCTTATAATTTTTATGGACATTGGCATTATGAAGTTGTTTAAAAATGTATTTCTGCATTATTTGCAAGTCATTGATTCCTAGGATCTTCAGCTTTTTTGATTTCCGTAGCTAAGGCTACGAAAATAAAAAAGAGCTTCGCCCTAGAAACCAAGCACTTACAACTAATATCAGACTACATTCTTAAACAACTTCTATATTTCCACAAAAGCTAATATAGTTAATATTCTAACTTTTTAGGCTTGTTTTTAAATAAATAAACATTAATCTGAAAGAGTATTCTTCACCTAGAAACAAGCCTATCTGAGTGTAGCGTTTCGGGGATTCCATATTTTTAGGTTATTTTGCCAAAGTAACCACTTTTATTGCTGAATATTAGATTGAAAAAAATGAAGAAATTAGAACAGACATGGAGATGGTATGGTCCTGATGATCCTGTCAGCTTAGCGGATATTCGACAGGCTGGCGCAACAGGCATTGTTACTGCGCTACATCATATTCCAAATGGTGAAATTTGGCCCATTTCAGAAATTCAAAAGCGAAAAGAAATAATAGAGGCAGCGGGTTTGAGATGGTCGGTGGTAGAGAGTGTTCCTATCCATGAGGATATTAAAAGACAGACAGGAGATTTTAATCAATATATTGAAAATTACAAAGAATCAATTCAGAACTTAGGTAAAAGTAACATTCCCATTATTACCTATAATTTTATGCCTGTCGTAGATTGGACTAGAACAGATTTGACTTATCCAATGGCAGATGGATCAACGGCCTTACGTTTTGAAAAAGCGGCCTTTGATGCTTTTGAATTATACATTTTAAAAAGACGTGGGGCAAGTAACGAATATACCCAACAAGAAAAAAATGTTGCAAAAAAGCGGTATGAGCAAATGAGTGTGGAAGAGATTTCTATACTTACAAAAAATATAATTGCTGGTTTGCCTGGGGGAACAACAGAAGGCCTTTCTGATTTAGACAACTTTCAATCTGTGTTAGATACCTATAAAGACATAGATGCCAAGGATATGCAATCCCATTTAATCCATTTTTTAAAAGAGATTATCCCTGTTGCAGAAGCATCAGGAGTATACATGGCGATTCATCCAGATGATCCTCCTTTTTCTCTATTTGGTTTGCCAAGAGTGGTGAGTACTGAGGCCGATGCTCAGGCGATTATTCAAGCAGTAGACTCACCTTATAATGGCTTGTGTTTTTGTACGGGTTCTTTTGGGGTACGAGCAGATAATGATCTTCCAAATATGGTCAGAAATCTTGGGCATCGCATTAATTTTATTCACCTTCGGGCGACTAAAAGAGATGTCCATGGCAATTTTCATGAAGCAGACCATTTAGAGGGCGATGTAGATATGTATGCAGTGATGAAAGCATTGGTAGACCTACAACAACTAAGGACATCTTCTATTCCTATGCGGCCAGATCATGGGCATAAGATGTTGGATGATTTAACTAAAAAGACAAATCCAGGATACTCAGCCATTGGTCGTTTGCGTGGATTAGCGGAGTTGCGTGGATTGGAATTAGGTATTCTTAGGAGTATGCTGGATAGATAAAAAACTAAAATATGAAACCATTCTTAGACCAACATTTTCTGCTAGATAATAAAATTTCGCAAAAGCTATATCATGATTATGCTGCAGATATGCCAATCATTGATTATCATAACCATTTGCCACCAGACGAAATAGCTGAGAATAAAATATTTAAAAATATTACGAAAGCTTGGCTAAAAGGAGACCACTATAAATGGCGAGCCATGCGAGCAAATGGAATCGATGAAAGCTACATTACAGGAGATAAAGCAGACAAGCAGAAATTTTTAAAGTGGGCAGAAACGACTCCGTATACTATGCGGAATCCTTTATACCATTGGACACATTTGGAACTACAACGATATTTTGGGATTGATGATTTATTAAGTCCAAAGACGGGGGAAGCTATCTATGAAAATACTAAGACGCAATTGCAGGCCACCAATTTTTCTACGCAGCATTTACTGACAAAAATGAATGTCAAAGTGGTTTGTACTACGGATGATCCAACAGATAGTCTAGCGCACCATCAACAATTAAAGGATAAAAATTGGGGTTGTAAAATGCTGCCTGGTTTTAGACCCGATAAACTATTGGCTATTAATAAACCTGTCTTTTTAGATAAAATTCAAGAATTAGCTACGGTAACCGGTCGGCCTATCAGAGATTTAATGGACTTTTTGGCTGCGCTAGAAAATCGTGTGGCTTTCTTTCATGACTTAGGCGGACGAATTGCCGATCATGGTTTAAGTCAACTATATGGGCTTGATTTTAGAGAGGAGGAGATCAATCGAATTTTGAGGAAGCGTTTAGCAGGGGAGGAATTATTTATAGGAGAAGCCATTCAATTTCAATCTTGTATTTTGTATCATTTAGCTAAAATGTATCATGCCAGAAATTGGGTCATGCAATTTCATTTAGGGGCATTGCGAAATAACAATCAGCGTTTAATGAATCGTATCGGCGCAGATGCTGGTTGTGATTCCATAGGTGATTTTTCCCAAGCAGAAGGCCTATCTCGTTTTTTCAACCGATTGGATGCAGAAGAAAAACTGACCAAAACGATCATTTATAATCTAAATCCAAGAGATAATGAGGTTTTTGCGACCATGGTAGGAAATTACAATGATGGATCGGTTGCTGGCAAAATTCAATGGGGATCTGGTTGGTGGTTTTTAGATCAAAAAGATGGAATGGAAGACCAGATGAATGTGCTGTCAAATATGGGCTTATTAAGCCGATTTATTGGTATGTTAACAGATAGCCGTAGTTTTTTATCCTTTCCGAGACATGAATACTTTAGACGTATTTTGTGTAATTTAATTGGAACTGATATTGAAAAAGGACACTTACCGAACGATATTGATTGGCTAGGACAAATGGTTCAAGACATTTGCTACAATAATGCGGATAGGTATTTTGATTTTTAGGGTATAAATGATATTTTTCAATTTTACATTGTCTATTAATTAAAGGTTGGTACTTTAGATTTATCTAGATGTTGTTCTTTTTGCATTGGCAAAAAAGAACCAAAAACCCTAGACAAAAATAATCCCTCCGGTATTTTTGTCGGGCCCTCACCACTTTGATGTTGACCACATGATGTATTAATATATTTAAATTCTAAACTATCGAAGCTGAACTATACAGGACTAGAATTTTGATTTCTAGTTCCTCTTAAAGTTTTATTGCTTTGACCTTAAATACGTTTTAAACTTATAAATGGATAGACGCTTCCTTTTTTTAGTACTCCTTTTGACGCCAGCCTACGCTTTTCTTCAAACTGAATCCCTCTTTATTTCAGACATCCAAATAGAGGGGAACAAGCGGACAAAAGAAAGAGTTATTTTAAGAGAATTGGATATTAAAGTAGGAGATACGCTATTCCTTGATAAATGGACCTCCACTAAAGAAAGGAATGAAGAATGGGTGATGAAT